>JBDSAK010000020.1:0-11727 GCA_039922195.1 Mycobacteriales bacterium | reverse complement strand
GGCCGCCACCGGGTACCCGATGAATGATGTGCAAGTGCACGCGCCGGTCGACGCCGACACCGAGGTCTGGGGCGCCGGGGTTACCTACGAGCGGTCGCGGGACGCGCGGGTGATCGAGAGCGCGGTTGCCGACGTGTACACGCGGGTCTACGAGGCGCAGCGACCGGAGTTGTTCTTCAAGGCAGTGGGCCGCAGGGTCGTCACCGACGGCGATCCGATCCACATCCGACGCGATTCGGTCTTGAACGTGCCGGAACCCGAGCTGGTGCTGGTCCTCAATTCCGCCGGGCAGATCGTCGGCCACCTGGTCGGCAACGACGTCACGTCCCGCAGCATCGAAGGGGAGAATCCGCTCTACCTGCCGCAGGCCAAGACCTACACCGGGTCGTGCGCGCTCTCCGCGGCAATCGTCCCCGCCTGGACGATCGCGGCTCCCGAACGGCTCGGCATCACCTGCTCCATCCAACGGGATGCGGACTCCGTGTGGTCCGCATCGACGTCGACGGCAAAGATGCACCGGTCGTTCGAGGACCTGGTGGCCGCATTGTTCGCCGAGCTGGATTTTCCGCGCGGGGTGATGCTGTTCACGGGCGCCGGCGTCGTACCGGACATGGACATCACGCTGGAGCCTGACGACGTCGTTCGCATCGAGATCGAGAGTGTCGGATCCCTGACCAACCCTGTGGTACGCCGATCGTCACAGCTACCAACGAGTTCGCATCCATGATCCCGGAGTTGATGACGTGCTGAACTCGCCGCTGACACACCCGCAAATCTGCGCGGCGCTGGCGGGCGCCGGACACGGATCACTCGTCCTGATCGCCGACGGCAACTTCCCGGCGTCCACCCGTTGCGGCCCGCACGCGGAGCTCGTCTACCTCAACTTGTGCCCGGGGACGATCGACGCTGTCACGATCCTGCGACAAGTGCTCACCGTGACGCCGGTCGAAGAAGTGATGGTCATGGCGCCGATGAAAGACGGCCCGTACGCCGTCGACGGTCAACCCGCGATCTGGACCGAGTTCAGATCGGAGTTGGCCGCCGCGCACGTCACGTGCGCGTTGCAGCCGGTGGAGCGACCGGATTTTTACGACGTTGCGAGCGGCCCTGATGTCGCGTTGACGATCGTTTCCGGCGAGTCGCGGATCTACGGGAACGTGCTTCTGCGCATCGGTGTGATCACGACGCAGTGATGCCCCGGACTCCCACGAATTTCCGGAGCGCAGCTGACCTGCCCCCGCCAAGACGCCGGTGACTCGTAGGCTTGTTATTCATCGGATGACTTGCTTCACTCTGCGCAGGCGCAAGGAACAACTGGGAGTGCTAGTGCGGTTGATGAGGCTTGGCCCGCCGGGCGCACATCGGCGGCCTATGTGGGCGGGTCGGCAAGCTTCGCGCCGCGTTCGAGCGCCACGACGTGCCGCGGGTTTTCGGCGACGGCGGGCGAATCGGACCTCCATCGCTGCTCGCGCAAAGGTCGTATGTATCCGGATCAACGATCGGACCCACGCCATCGAGTGCGGTCAGGAAATCCCGGCCGACGGCCTCGGGCGGCAGCGAAAGACGATGGGGCAGGCATGATTTCGGCGGGCGAGGACACGTTCACTGGGCTGGACGCGCTTGACATCCGGTTCCCGACGTCCCGAGAACTCGACGGTTCCGACGCGATGAACCCCGACCCGGACTACTCGGCGGCGTACGTCACCCTCTCGACAAGTCGCGGTGACCACGGTTACGGCTTCGCGTTCACCATCGGCCGTGGCAACGACGTGCAGCGGGCCGCGATCACCTCTCTCTCGCCGTACATCGTCGATCGCTCGGTCAGCGACACGCTGGCGAATCTCGGAGCGATCTGGCGCGAGCTGGTATTCGACTCCCAACTCCGCTGGCTGGGCCCCGAGAAGGGCGTGATGCACATGGCAATCGGTGCCGTCATCAACGCGCTGTGGGACCTGAAGGCGCGGCGCGCCGGTCAGCCACTGTGGCAGCTGCTCGCCGGGATGGAGCCCGAGGAGATCGTCGACCTGCTCGATTTCCGCTACCTCTCCGACGCACTCACTCGGGACGACGCACTGGCACTCCTGCGAGCCGGTCGGGCGGGCCGCGCGCAGCGATCCGCGTACCTCCTCGAGCACGGCTACCCGGCGTACACCACCACACCAGGCTGGCTCGGCTACACCGACGAGAAGATGGCCAGGCTGGCGAAGGAGGCGGTTTCAGACGGCTTTCGCCTGATCAAGCTGAAGGTCGGCGCCAACCGTGGCGACGACGTCCGGCGGTTGGCGGCCGCGCGCGCAGTGGTCGGCGACAACGTTCGGATCGCCATCGACGCCAATCAGCACTGGGACGTCCCGGAAGCCATCGACTGGATCCGCGAGCTCGCGCCGTACAACCCGTGGTGGATCGAGGAGCCGACGAGCCCGGACGACATTCTCGGCCACGCCACGATCCGCGCCGGAGTGCATCCCATCAGGGTCGCGACCGGCGAGCACATCGCCAATCGCGTCGTCTTCAAGCAGCTCTTGCAGGCCAAGGCTGTCGACGTCGTGCAGATCGACGCCACCCGCGTTGCCGGCGTCAACGAAAACATCAGCATCCTGCTGCTCGCCGCCAAGTTCGGCGTCCCGGTCTGCCCCCACGCTGGCGGTGTCGGGCTCTGCGAGTTGGTCCAGCACCTCTCTATGTTCGACTTCGTCGCGGTCAGTGCCTCGCTCGAAGACCGCGTGATCGAGTACGTCGACCATCTCCACGAGCATTTCGTCGACCCGGTGCGGGTTCGCAACGGGCACTACCAAGCACCGACCGAGCCGGGCATGTCGGCCCAGATGCATCAGGCCTCACTCGACGAATACGCCTATCCGGACGGCGCGACCTGGGCCGGCGAACTGCGGCAGGACGAGCATGACGGGTGACGTGCGGGGCGGCATGCAAGGTCTGCGTCTGCGGCCGGCGTCCCGATGACGGAACAGGCGAGGTACGGTCGGCGGCTTTCCAGCTCGAGTGACGACGTAAGCGGACTCGTCCTGGGCACCGCCGCGCTCGGCAACCTGTTCGAGCCGGTCGATGACGACCGGGTCCGCGAAACCATCGCCAGCGCGTGGCACAGCGGTGTGCGGTCCTTCGACACGGCACCGCACTACGGGCTTGGCCTTGCCGAGCGGCGGCTCGGCGAGGCGATTCGCATGCTGGACCTTCCGCGCGCCGAGCTGGTCATCAGCACAAAGGTCGGCCGAATTCTCGAACCGTTGGACGACGTCGTCGGCGAGGACGACGAGGGCTACGCCGTGCCGCGGACCCACCAGCGCCGTTGGGATTTCGGTCCGGCCGGAATTCGCCGGAGCCTCGACGAAAGTTGCGCGCGACTGGGCGTGGACCACGTCGATGTCGCATTGCTGCACGACCCCGACGACCATATGCAGCAGGCGATCCGTGAGGGGTATCCGGCGCTGTCGTCGCTGCGGGCGGAGGGCAGGATCGCCGCGATCGGGGCCGGCATGAACTCAGCACCGCGGCTCGCTCGGTTGGTCGCGGAATGCGACCTCGACGTCGTCATGATCGCGGGCCGCTACTCACTGCTCGACCAGTCCGCTCTCGACGACCTGCTGCCGACCGCGTCAGCGAGAGGCACGAAGGTCGTCGTCGCCGGTGTGTTCAACTCGGGACTGCTGGCGCACGCGTCGCCGAGAGCCGACGCGACTTACGACTACGCCGCCGCGCCACCGGTGCTGGTCGAGCGCGCGCGGCAGCTGGCCCTGGTGTGCGAGTCGTTCGGAGTGTCCCTCCCCCAGGCGGCTCTGCAGTTCCCGCTGGGGCATTCCGCCGTCGCCGCAATCGCACTCGGCGCCCGCACACCCCAGGAGCTGCAGGCCGATCTAGGCCTGTTGTCGGCGCCGGTGCCGGCGGAGCTCTGGGACCGGCTCCGGGAGACCGGCCTGATTCGCTCGGATGCGCCGTCGCCGCCGACGCGTTAGCAGCTCGTCCCCACCAGCCGGCTGAGTCAGTCGCCCACGGGCTCTTCTGAAATCGGCAGTCGGTAGGTGGCGCCGCCGTCCCCCCGAACAGCGCGTCGAGCTCCTGCGCGGACGGCGACGGCCACCGCCGGTGCGCGTCGAGACGGTCCGACGTGAACCCGCGGTGGCCGTGTCTATGCCAGCCGAATCGCCACTACTCGTAGAGCACCGCGGAAATCTTCGGATCCGCGATATTCGCCTTGTCATACCAGAAGAAACCGGTGTCGATGTTCTTCGGCTGCGACTCGCCCTTGATCGCCTTCATCGCCGCAATGACGACCTGCTCACCGATGCCGACCGGGTTCTGCGTGACCGCACCGAGCATCAGGCCGCTCTTGATGGCGTCGGTCTGCGCCTTGCCTGAGTCGAATCCGACGATCACGATGTCCTTCTTTCCGCTCTCCTCGACGCCCTTTACGACGCCGATCGCGGAGCCCTCGTTGGAGCCGAAGATCGCCTTGAGATCCGGGTTCGCAGCGATGATCGACTTCGCGATGTCGGCGGACTTGGCCTGGTCGCCACCGCCGTATTGCGGTGCGAGCAACTGGATGTCGGGGGCGTTCGCCTTGATCCACTCGACGAAACCGTCGCGCCGATCGATGCCGGTGCGGCTGGTCTGGTCGTGAACGATGAGGGCAACCTTGCCCTTGCCGCCGATCGCCTCAGAGAGGTGCTTCGCGGCCTCTGCCGCGGCAGCCTTGTTGTCAGTCGACGCGGTGGTCAGCGGAATGTCACTGTCGACGCCCGAGTCGAACGCGACCACCGGGATGTTCGCAGCCTTGTACTGCTCGAGGAGGCCGGCGGCCGCCTTCGAGTCGAGGGCGGCGAAACCCAGCGCGGCCGGCTTCTTGGCCAGCGCTGTCGTGAGCATGTTGATTTGCTGCTCGACGTCGGCCTCCGTCGGCGGACCGTTGAACGTGATCGTCGCGCCTTCCTTATCAGCCTGCTGCTGTGCGCCCTTCTTGACTGCCTGCCAGAACTGGTGCTGCTCGCCTTTGGAAATCAAAGCGATGTACGGCTTGTCCCCTCCAGCAGCAGGACTGGCGGCGGCGCTGCTGGTGGCAGCCGGCGCCGGGCTTTCGGCGCTCGACGAAGCGGCCGGAGCGGCGCTGGCCGAGCTGTTCGAGGCTGCGGCGCTCGACGTGGTGCTGGTCGTGGCCGTGTCCTTCTTGTCATCGGAGCAGGCGGTCAGTGCCAACGCCACCGTCGTTACGGCGACGACGGCCAATCGCGATGTTCGCATCGAAAACACTCCTAAACTGGACTGACTCGCGGGTGTCGTGCCGGGGCGGTGCATGTGTCGTGCGGGATCTCAGGCGGCTCGCTTTCTCGCCATGTCGGCGTAGACCGCGACGAGGATGACGCCGCCAAGGATCACGTTCTGCCACTCCTGCGGGATGGACATGATCTGCAGACCGTTGTTGAGAGTCGAGATGATCAGCGCACCGATGACGGTTCCGACGATCGATCCCTTGCCGCCGCTCAGCGACGTACCGCCGATCACTACTGCGGCGATCGCCTGCAGCTCGTAACCGGTGCCGCCGGCCGGTTGCGCCGATCCGAGACGCGCCGAGAGCATCACGCCGGCAAGGCCGGTGAACAGGCCGGCAAGCGTGTAGATGGTGATCTTCCACTTGCGAACGTTGATGCCAGAGAGTGCGGTGGCCTCCTCGTTGCTGCCTATCGAGTATGTGTAGCGACCGAGAGCAGTGCGGTTCAACAAGACGCCGGCAACGACGGCGACGATGCCAAGGATGATGACGGCGTTCGGCAGGTTCAATCCGGGGATCAGCTTGCCGGTCGAAAGCTTCGTGTACGACGGCTGGTCGCTGAAGTAGATCGGCCGGGTGTGCGAGAGCACCAGGGAAAGACCCTGCGCGACGAGCATCATCGCCAGCGTCGCGATGAACGGCGGCAGCTTCAGGACCGAGATGTTGAAGCCGTTGATAAATCCGATGAAGCCGCCGAACAGAACCGCCCCGAGTACGCCGAGCGGCACCGGAATTCCCAGGTTGACGACCAGGATCGCCGAAACCACTGCGCACAGCGTCATGCCGGTACCGATGGAGAGGTCGATGCCGCCAGTGATGATGACGAACGTCGTACCGAGGGCCAGCGTTCCGATGACGACAGTCGAGAAGAGGATCGATGTGATGTTGGCGTAGTTGAAGAAGTTCGAATTGGCGGCCGAGAAGAACACGAAGATCACGATGAGACTCGCGAAGGCGAGGAACTGCTGCAGCCTGTCTTTGAGCCCGCTGGCGGAGAGCATCGAGCCCCCCCACTTCCGCTGAGCCGCCCGAACGGTGGACGCGGTCACTGGCCATCCCCTTGCCCCGCATCGGCGGGCTCGGTGACCGGCACAATCCGGTCTGGTCGCAGCGTCGCGAAGTGCATGACGCGTTCCTGGCTCGCCTCCGCCGCGGACAGCACACCGGATATTCGGCCGCCACTCATCACCACGATCCGGTGCGACATCCGCAGCGCCTCAGGCAGTTCGGAGCTGATCATGATGATCGATTTGCCCTCGCGCGCCAGGTCGTTCAAGAGGCGGTATATCTCCTCCTTGGCACCGACGTCGATACCGCGAGTGGGTTCGTCGAAAATCAGGATGTCGCAGTTCTTCACGAGCCACTTCGCGATGACGACCTTCTGCTGGTTGCCGCCGGAAAGGTTTCGCGCCGCCTGCTGAACAGACGGTGTCTTGATGTTGAGCGCCTTCCGGTACTGCTCGGACTTGGCCAGCATCGCCTTTGCCTTGATGAAGCCGAACGACTGGAATAGCTCCTTGATCGAGCTGAGACCGACGTTGTCGTTGACGTCCCGGTCGAGCAGTAGCCCGAGACTCTTGCGGTCCTCGGAGAGATAGCCGATGCGGTGCTTCGCCGCGTCGGCGGGGTTTCTTATGTGGAGTCGCTTCCCGCGCAGCGTCACAGTGCCTGAGTCCATCTTGTCGGCACCCACGATTGCCCGGGCCACCTCTGTCCGACCCGCCCCCATGAGGCCGGCGAAGCCGAGAATTTCGCCTTTGCGCAGTTCGAAGCTGACGTCCTTGAGGAGATGCTTGGTCGACAGCCCGGCAACGCTCAGCAACACCTCGCCATGATCGGTCTGCACTTGATGCTTGGCGGCACTCGTCAGCTCACGGCCGACCATGAAGGAGATCACCTCCGGCATCGTGGTCTGCCGCGTCTCGAGCGTCCGGATGAATTCGCCGTCGCGGATCACGGTGATCCGGTCGGAGATGAGCTGAAGCTCGTTCATCCGGTGCGAGATGTAGATAACGCCGGTGTCTGCTCGCACGAAGCGGCGGATGAGTCCATGCAGGACATTCACCTCTGCGTCGTTCAGAGCGGCGGTCGGCTCGTCCATGATCAGCACCTTGGCGTCGTACGCCAGCGCTTTTGCGATCTCGACCATCTGTTGCTTGGCGACCGAGAGGTTGCCGACCAGCTTGCGTGGATCGAGTGGCAGGCCGAGTCGGTCGATGAGCTCCTGTGTCTGTTGGTTCAACCGGCGATCGTCGAGAAAGAAGCGTCCGGACCGCGGCTCACGGCCGAGGTAGAGGTTCTCGGCGACCGTCAGGTCGGGCATCAGGGTGAACTCCTGATGAATGATGCTGATGCCGCACTCCTGCGCGTGCTTGGGTCCGGTCGGCTCGAATGGGCTTCCACTGAGGAAGAAACTGCCTTCGTCGACGGAGTGGATGCCGGTGAGCACCTTCATCAGGGTCGACTTGCCGGCACCGTTCTCCCCGACGAGGGCAAGTACCTCGCCGTACCGAAGATCCAGGTGCATGCCGGACAGGGCCTTGACACCCGGAAATCGCTTGCTCACCCCTCGGACCTCGAGCAGGCGGCCAGGCTGCGATGCCGTCACGGACACTGACGACGCCGAGCCGGGCGGAGTGCCGCGTCGATCATCCGGCTGGTCCCTTCGTCGCTGAAGTCCGGCTCAACGCATCACATCCGATGTTTCCTGACTACGCAAGGCCTGATATCAATCTGTTACTGCGGTGGTCGTGCTTGCGTTCGACGTTCCCGCGCTCCTCCCGCGTTCCATACATAGGAGGCTTGTGCCGTTTGCTGATCCGGCTAACCCGTCCGGACCGATCCCGGCGCCGGCGCGCGTGCTGCCCCCGGCAGCGCTTGGCGCAGCCAACTCTCGACGCCCGCAATGTGCGCCGTGGCCCACGCGCGCGCTGCGTCGGGTTCGCGGGCGGCAATGGCGCGCGCGATCGCCCGGTGTTCCCCGATCGTGCGAGCGACAGCGTTCTCCTCGGTGAGTCCCCGCCAGATGCGCGCGCGCTGCGTCGGGGCGGACACGGCGTCGATCAACGAACACAGGACGGAGTTGTCGCTGCCTTGCGCGATTCGGCGATGGAACTCGGTGTCGTTGGCCACGAGCTGGGCCACCGTTGGGTCCTCGCCGAGCTCGTCGAGGAGCGTCATGAGTGCGCGGGCGTCGGCATCGCTCATAATTTGGGCCGCTCGTTCCGCCGCGCGAGGTTCGAGGATGCGCCGCACTTCGAAGAACTCGAGCACCGAGTCGTCGCGATGCAGGTCGACCGTTAAGCTCAGCACGTCGAGGAGGAGTCCCGGCTCGAGACTCGTCACGTACGTGCCATCGCCTTGGCGGACATCGAGGATCTTGACAAGAGACAGCGCACGGATCGCCTCTCGCATCGAACTGCGCGACAAGCCGAGGCGCTCCGCGAAATCTGCCTCGCGCGGGAGGCGGTCACCAGGCCCGAGGTGGCCGTCGACGATCATCTGCTTGATCTTGTCGATCGCGTCGTCGGTAAGCGCCACGTGGGCCTCCAGCAGTGACGATGAGCGGGGTGCCGGCGTACGACCCCGCCCCGCACGCTAGCGCAGCCGGTCGGCGTTTCGACTCATAGTTCAGATGTTTGACCCGACTCCCCCGGACATCTGGCCGAACGGCGAACCGATTCGAGCGCGCTGTTCGGGACAAGTCCTCGGATGACTGACCTCAGCCACCGTGGTCGGGGCGACGGCATTCGAAGGGCGCTTGCCGAGGGCAGCGCGATCAGCGGCGCGTGTCCCACCGGTTCGATCCGGTCACCTGCTCCAAGGCGGAGTAGTTCGCGTCGCGAAGTGCCTGCCAGGGCGCGCGGATGCCCGGGGCCGAAGCGAGCGGTCGAGCGGGTCTCGCGACGCGCGACCGCGCCAGTGCGCCCGGAGCACCACCCGGCCCTCATCTGTAACCTCGGCAACCACTCGAGGCTGTGTCCAGGAGAGATGAATGTTCACCGGCGCCGACCGCCCGCAGGCGGCGCCTGCCGCGAACCCCCGAAGGTGACCGAGTGGACGAGTACACGAGCTTCTACCGTGCGGAGTTCACCTCCGTCGCGCGAACCGTGCACCTCATCGTGCACGACCGCCAGCGCGCGGAGGATGTCACCCAGGAAGCATTCCTCCGGCTGCTGCAGCATTGGGCCAAGGTCTCTCGCTACGAGCGGCCCGGCGCCTGGGTACGCCGGGTGGCCATCAGGCTGGCCACCAAGCAGGTCCGACGCGAGCGGCGCCGGACCCTCGTCGAACGCGACACCGGTCCCCGACCGTGTGCGGATGCCGACTCGCTCGACCTGGACCTGATGCGCGCTATCCGCAGCCTGCCCGCGAGCCAGCGCGCCGCCGTGGTGCTGTTCTACTTCGAGGATCGACCGATCGTCGAGATCGCCGACCTGCTCGACTGCACTGAATCCGCGGCGAAGGTGTGGCTGCATCGGGCTCGACACCGGCTCGCCGAAGCCCTGACCGAGGAGGTCTCCGAGGATGTCTCTTGACCGTCGAATGCGCGACGGGGTCACCCACGTCGCCGCCAGCATCGCGCCCGACGTCGAGGCGCATCTCACTCGTACCTTGCGCCGCTTCCGGCGCCGGCGGACCACCCGACGCGTCGCCTTGGCGGCCCTGGCCGCCGTTGTCATCGCTGGTGTTCCCGCCTTGCAGGGGGCGTTCGACCGGGGCGACGGCCCGCTGGTCGCTGGTGCGAACCCGAACGCGCAGGCCCGCGCGCTGCTGGAGGGGACGTGGGTGTCCCCAGTCGCGACGAAGTTGCAGGTTACGGACGTCCTCGCCGCGGCCGGACTCGGCCAGCACGTGGACGTCGTCTCGCTTGAGATGGGCCTCCCGGTCGTATGGTTGCTGCATTTCGAGGCGACCGGGTACAGAGCGCGGTCGGCGTCCGAATCCCTGTACGACCACGGCGACTGGAGCGTTAACGGCAGCACGTTGACGCTGCGCCCGGCTGAGTGCCCCTGCGTGCTGACGTTCAACTGGCGCATCGATCAGGACCGGTTGCGGCTCGAACTACTGACCGACGAGAGTCCCGACCTGAAGGGCGTGCCCGACGAGGCGTACGCCCGCGCCCTTTATACGACCGTCCCATTCACCCGTTCGCGATTCGGAACGCCGAAACCCGCAACCCCCTGAAAGCGCCGCCACGCCGTTGGCGACTATGCCGACGTGTAACCGTCGCAATGCGTCGGGGCTGTGTCCAGATGAGCCGCGAAGTGCGCGGCACCAATCAATACGGAGGTCCCTCATGCGTCGTACCGTCGCAACACTCGGAGCCGTCGCCGCAGTCCTGCTCGCCGTCCAGGCGCCCGCCGCCGCTGCGGTACCCGGCACGGGGCACTTTTCCGTCGCGGACGGTCCGTTCCAACTCTGCGGACTGACAAACGTGACCTATGCCGAGGAGACCGACTACCGCCTAGTCTCGCGTCACCGAGGACCAGACGGCGACTGGACTTTCACCGTGTTCACCGACGGCTGGTTCAGCTTCACCAACGGCGATACCGGTCGAGTCGTCACGGTGACGTACCACAAGGCTGACCGCGACTTGCGCATCCTCGCCAGCGACGGCGCCTCCCGGACGCTGGTGGCCATGAACAACCGCACGGAGGTCTGGGTCAACGACCTGGGGCAGCGCATCGGTAGCGTCCACGGCCCGATCAGCTTCACGGTCACGGTGTCCTACGCCGGCACCCCGAGCGAGCCGATGGACGACTTCTGGCTCAGCGACCCGTCCGACATTCGCATCCGAGGCGACTGGAAGTTCGACGAACTGTTCTGCGGTGCCATGACTGCCAGCCTGACCTGACGCGAGCGGAAACGTCGACTTCACGTGCCTGCGCGGCCAGGCCCGGCTGGAGTCCCGCTGAGACCCTCCATGGACCTGGCCGCCGACAAGAGCGCGTTCGGATCCGTGCGCGCGTACGCCGCAACTGGACGCCGCCGCGGCCCGACCCGGGCGCGACCTAGCCGCGCGCTGGCGTCACGAAGCCGACCACGCTGCCTTCGCCATTGAAATGCAGGACGCCCAAGACGGGGTCCGTGAACGTTGCGCTGAAGCTGAAGGTGCACGCGATCGAGGTCGCCCGGGTCCTTGTGGAGTTGCCCTTCGAGGTCGCCGGATCGGTGAACTCGTCGATCACATTCCCCGCGTCGTCGGTGACCACGCCGTGGAAGGGCCCGAATGCGGTCGGAACGAGGGTGGCGTTGCTGGCGACGTCGTGCCCGGGGGAGAAGTCCCCGTTGCCGTTGACGACGATCAAGTAGCTGTGTCCGTCAGTACACACGATCGGGATTGTCATCGAACGGGGCGAATTCGCCGGGTCCGCCGCCGCCGTACCCGTCCCTCCCAGCATCGCCGCCGCAGTGATCGCGAGCACGAGGCCGGAGCGTCGAAG
>JBDSAK010000019.1:0-3954 GCA_039922195.1 Mycobacteriales bacterium | reverse complement strand
CCAACGGCAGCTTCACCATCCCGAGCGTCCCAGACGGCGACTACTCGCTGACCTGGTGGGACGAGCCGCAGAACTACATCCTCAACCTGGTCAACGTGACCGTGAGCAACGGCGAGACCGTGGAGATGGGCAACGTGCCGCTGAACGGCTGGTGGACCCAGTACGACGGGTACGTCTTCGACGACGCCAACCGCAACGGTGTCAAGGACCTCGGCGAGCTGCCGCTGACGAGCCAGGGCATCTACCTGTTGGACGCGTCGACCCTCAATCAGGTGGCCACCGCGACGACCGATGCGTCGGGCAACTACCGCTTTGTAGGCCTCGCCGATGGCGACTACCGCGTCGACTATTCGCCGGAGCAGTGGTGGGCCCGGCGGGCGGAGTGGGTTCCGTCGACGACGGGCTCGCCGCTGCCGCGCATGAACGTGTCGCTGGCAGGCGCCGCCGCCGTCGACTTCGGCTGGCGCAGGATCGTGCGCTCGCCGAACGCCGCGGCCCCGATCTCGTCGTACACCGGCCCGACCGGCGTGACGGTGAACAGCTACGACGACGTCGTCGCGGCGCGAACGCTCCACGACAACCTGATGACCGGCTCGCTCATCGGAGTCGAGGCGCCGGCCGTGACGATCTGGTTCGACTACTCCAACGACCCGAACTTCAGCGTCATCTCGATCGACGGAGGACCAGGCAACTACTCGAACTACACAGCCGACGTGCACCTCGCCTATGTCTCGTGGCTCGACGATGGCGACAACATGCTGTTTCACGAGTACGGCCATGCGTGGAGCCTCTTCTACGCCTATCTTCGCCAGCAGGACACGAGCCTGACGAGCTACCTGCAGGCGCGCGGGATCCTCGGCGATTCGCGGCTTGGCAGCTCCCATGGATGGGGCGCCCGCGAGCTCATCGCCGAGGACTACCGCCAGTTGTTCGGCTCGGCCAGCGCTCGCGCCTCCGCGCAAGAGAACCGGGACCTGCCCCCGGCGGCCAGCGTTCCCGGACTGCGCGACTTCCTCGCGACGACCTACATGCAGCAGACGACCACGCCTCCGCCGCCGCCACCGCCGCCACCCCCGCCGCCACCTCCCACCGCGGATCCTGGGCTGACCGTCACGGGCTTGGCGATGAACCCGACCCCCGTCAAGACCTCAGGCACGGCCTCGTTCACGCTGTCGGGCGCCGCGACGGTCACGGTTACGATCCGCGACGCCAAGGGCGCGATCGTACGCACGGTGCTGTCATCGGCGAGCAAACCGGCCGGCTCGTCCGCGGTCACGTGGGATCGCAAGAACGCCGCCGGCCAGCGCGTGAAGGCCGGCACGTACACGGCGGTCGTCGACGCCGCCGAGGCGACTGGCACACACGTCGTCGCGAGCCGCACGTTCAGCGTCACGTAGCGTCGCGGCCGCAACAGCCGAGGGGCCCCGTTCGGGGCCCCTCGCGTCATGCCTTCGTGTCTGGCTTGATCACGGGTCCTCGTACGTGATGACGCACGTCACCTGCGACTTCGTGAGGTCGAGGTTGTTCGTCGTGTTCGTGTTCGAGTTCGTCGACGAGCCCACGCTGGTACCGCCATGGGTGCAGTCGATCGACGTTGCCCGCGTCGCGGGCCCCGTGTTGGCGCCGGTGCTGTCGCGCAGCTGGCCCAGCGACTCGAACGTCACGCCGATGCGCGACAGCGGCGAGTTGCCGAAGCGGATCGGTGTCGATCCGTTGTACGTGCTCACCGACGTCGCGCCGAGCGGCACGTTGACGGTGATGTCGCCGTTGGATGCCGGCTCCGTCTGGATCCAGCCCGTCGTCGACAGCTCGTGCAGCGTGTAGGTCCCCGGGTCCACGTTCGTGAACGAGAACGCTCCGGTGCCACTGGACTTCGTGCTGGCGACAACGGTGCTGCCCTGCTTCAGCTGGATCGTGAAGCCCGCGGTCCCGCTGTCCACGGCGTCGCGGACGCCATCGACGTCGAGGTCCTTGTACTTCACGCCGCTGATGGTCGCTGACCCGAACGGGGCCGACTTCGTCTGGGCGCAGGACGGATACCCGGGCATCGTCTGATCCGGGCCGTTGACACGGACGGACTTGTCGCTGTTGAGGCCGAACTGCCAGTGCACCACGGTGGCCTTGTGGAATCCGCCGGCAGTCGCCTGCCAGGTCGTCGTGGCGCCCTGCTTGACGAGGTTGACGTCGGTGAACGATGCCGCATCCGTTGTCCAGTAACGGACGAACAGCCCCGTCTGGCTAGCCGGAACATCCGTGACTTGGAACGTGGCGGTGTTCTGACACGTGTTACCGAGGTTGACGTTGACCGTGCCGCCGAGACCGACGGTCGCCTGCTCGGACCACGGCTGTGACGTGCCCGGATCGGTATTGAAGAACGCCGAGGCGTTGCTGCCGAGCGTCTTGGCGGCGTTCGCGTTCTCCGTGATGGTGTACGTCCCCGGCGCCAGCGCGGCGAGGTTCGCCTCCGTGGTGTCCGCCTTCAGGCACGAGGCCAGCGAGCCGGCCGCGTTCGTCGAGCCGGTGCACGAGAAGCTGCTCGGACCGGTGATCGTGATGTTCCAGCCCGCGAGATCGGGCGAGATCACGCCACCGAGCGGCGTGAGCGTCGTCTCGTTGCCGGTCTGGCTCTGCGTGCCGCTCTCGTCGATGTCGATGTACTTGTTGACGGCGAGCGCCCCGCAGTTGTTGACGTTGACGCCGGTCGGCGCGGCGAAGTCCTTGATCGCCGCGTTGAAGGAGTCCGACGAGCGGCTCTTGAGGTACGCCGAGGCGAAGCCGGCGCACGTGCCCTGCGGCAGGATGCCGGCGCCGACGAGGTCGATCGCCGCCTCACCGAACGTCCGTGGCGAGAGCTTGCGGACCGCGCCCGTCGCCGCGTTGGGGCCCCCGCTGGGGTCGATCGGGTCGTCGACCTCGACGAGGTTGATCGCCGCCTCGAAGTTCACACCCGCGATCGTGTGTGCCTTGTCCCAGCACGGGAACTTCGAGTTCGCCTCGCACAGCGAGCTCGCAGAGCCGGAGCTCGGGTCGATCCAGCGGTGGAAGCCGAGCACTGGGGTCGTGCCGCCGTTCGCGAGGTCGTACTTGATCAGGACGTCACCGGGCGTGCGGACCGGCGTCTTGAGGTTGGAACTCAGCGTCGTCGACTGGTTGAGCTCGAAGTCGAAGTTCGTCGTGCCCGACGGGTCCGAGATCCGCTCCCAGGCGAGGTACAGGAAGTTCTTGACCGTCGGAGTCGAGATCGTCTCGCTGCCGACGTAGAAGCGCGTGATATCGCTCTTGTTCGGCGGGATGCCGTCCGTTACGAGGCTTGGAACCTCGGTGTCCTCGGACGTGCCGTTGCCCATCGCGTCGTCGCCCTGCCCCTTGAGCAGGTCGATGCGCTTGCCGAAGTTCGGCGCGTTGACCCAGTCCTTCGCCTCGTCGTTGAGGACGAGGTTGCCGTCGCCGGCGTCGAACGTGCTGTTGGGGAGGTTCGCGAGCCCGAGTGGGATCGAGACCCCGAGCGTGGCCACGACGACGAATGTGCCGCCCACGACCCGCCAACCGGGGCGACGTTTGAAACCTGCCGGCATGCGCATGCGCAACATCCCTCCCTGAGTTAGGGCCGCCCCGCCGTTTCCCCGCCCGGCACCGCGGCCATGTCATGACTTACCGGATTCCGGCGTGTCTGGCTGCGAGAGTAGGCCGGGCGCCGCCAGCCAGGCAATCAAGAGTCCGTAAACTTCGTTGCAGGATCCTGCAACTCCCGTGCACGCCCGTGCGCACCCAGCACTTCATTTTTCGGAGTTGACGTTCAGACGGCGACGGCGAGCGCGTCGGACGCGGGCCCGAGCGGGCGCTCGAGCGCGTAGGCGGGCGGGCAGATCTCGAGGTAGTGCTCAAACGCCCACTCGACGAAGCGGGGCGAGTTCATCATCCGCAGGCCGATCGGCAGCAGCCGCGTCGGCGTCA
>JBDSAK010000018.1:0-4178 GCA_039922195.1 Mycobacteriales bacterium | reverse complement strand
GGTCTGCAACGCTGCGCCCCATCAACGTCGTGAGGTCGTGCGGGTGGCTGGCGCGGACCTGCCGGCTTCCGCGGGGGACATCGGGCAGCTCCTGCGCGACGGCAGCGTCGTGATGATGGTGGATGCGCCCGCGCTCGGTGCCGCAACTCTGGTGGGACGCGCACCGGAAATGCCCGTCGTCGTGACGACGCACGAAGCCGGCGAGATCGTCCTCGACAACGGCGTGCTCAGGTGCGTGCTCGATGCCAATGGCCTCCTGACGAGCATCGTCGACCTGCGTTACGGTCGCGAAGCCTTGGCGAGCGGGTCGCCGGCCAACCTCTTCCAGCTGCATCCCGACCACCCGAACCAATGGGACGCCTGGGACATCGATGCGCACTACCGGCGGGTGGGCGTCGATCTGGCCGATGCCGATTCCGTGACGGTGGTCGAGTCCGGCCCGCTCTACGCCGGCGTTCGCATCGAACGATCGTTCGGCACGTCGACTATCACCCAGGTCGTCAGTCTGTCGGCCGGTAGCGCGCGAGTCGACTTCGACAACGACATCGAGTGGCACGAATCCGAGAAGGTGCTGAAGGTCGCGTTCCCGTTGTCCGTGCACGCCGCGCAGTCATCGTCGGAGATCCAGTTCGGCCACCTGCACCGGCCGATCAGCACCAACACGAGCTGGGACGCCGCACGCTTCGAGATCTGGGCGCATCGCTGGCTGCACGTCGGTGAGAGCGACTACGGCTTCGCGCTGGTCAACGACTCGACCTACGGCCACGACGTCACCAGAACCACCCGGGACGTGGGCGGCACGACGACGAACGTACGATTGACGCTGCTGCGCGCACCGCGCTTCCCCGACCCGGTCGCCGACCAGGGCCGACACCGGCTGCGCTTCGGCCTCGTCGTAGGGGCGTCAGTCGCAGATGCGGTCGAGCACGGATACGCCATCAATCTGCCGCTGCGCGTCGTACCAGGTAGCCGTGCCGAGGCCCTCGTCACGATCGAGAATCCCGCCGTGGTGGTCGAAGCACTGAAGCTCGCGGACGACCGGTCGGGCGATGTCATCGTGCGGCTCTACGAGTCCAGAGGAGGGCGAGCACACACGCGCGTCCGAGCGAACTTCGCCGTGCGCGGCTACACCGTCGTCGACCTGCTCGAAGATGAGCTGCGCGATCAGGCGCTCGCGCCCGTGAGCACCGAGATCGACGATGGGCTGTTCCTCCAGCTGCGACCGTTCCAGATCGTGACGGTCCGCATTGCGCGCGGGTAAGCGCGCTGCCCACGTGATCGAATATGCCGCATGAAGATTGTCGACGCCCGCGTCATCGTCACTTGCCCCGGACGCAACTTCGTCACGCTCAAGATCGTGACTGATGAAGGAGTAACCGGTGTCGGCGACGCGACACTGAATGGTCGGGAACTCGCGGTCGCGTCGTACCTGACCGACCACGTCGTGCCGCTGCTGATCGGTCGCGACCCCGCGCGGATAGAAGACACCTGGCAGTACCTCTACCAAGGCGCCTACTGGCGCCGCGGCCCGGTGACGATGAGTGCGATCGCTGCCGTCGACATCGCGCTGTGGGACATCTTGGGCAAGGTCGCCGGGCTGCCGGTCTACCGACTGCTCGGCGGCCGTTCGCGCGACGGCGTCACGGTCTACGGACATGCGAACGGCGACTCGATCGATGACGTCCTCAGCGAGGTCGCGCGGTACGTCGACCTTGGCTACCGGGCGGTGCGCGTCCAGTCCGGCATCCCAGGACTGGACCAGACCTACGGCGTGAGCGCCGACAAGATGTTCTACGAGCCGGCCGATGCGGCCCTGCCGTCGGAGGCGAGCTGGTCGACCGCGCGCTATCTCGACTACATCCCGCAGGTCTTCGCCCGTGTGCGCGAAGAGTTCGGACCGCACCTGCGGCTACTGCACGACGTCCACCATCGGTTGTCACCGATCGAAGCGGCCCGCCTCGGCCGCAGCCTCGAGCCGTACGCGCTGACGTGGATGGAGGACCCGGTCCGGGCCGAACTGCAGGAGGGTTTCCGGCTGATCCGCCGGCACACGACTACGCCGATCGCGGTGGGCGAGGTGTGCAACTCCATCTGGGATGTCAACACGCTCATCAGCGAGCAGCTCATCGACTACGTGCGAACGACGGTCGTGCACGCCGGTGGCATCACACACTTGCGGCGCATCTTCGACTTCGCCTCGCTCTATCACGTGCGCAGCGGCTCGCATGGCGCAACCGATCTGTCGCCGATCTGCCTGTCGGCGGCGCTTCATCTCGACATCGCGATCCCGAACTTCGGGCTGCAGGAGTACATGCGGCATACCCCGGAGACGGACGAGGTGTTTCCGCACGGATACACCTACGCGGACGGGTACCTGCAGCCGTCCGAAGCGCCGGGACTCGGCGTCGATATCGACGAGCAACTGGCCGCGGTGTACCCGTACTCGCGGGCGTACCTACCGATCAACCGGCTGGAGGACGGCACCATTCATCCTTGGTGAACTGGCCACCCCGCATCGTCGATGTATGAGACAGGCTTGTTAACCAGCTCGACGCGCTTGAGCTCGCCGTCCTCCGCGGCGACCCGGCTCGCCAGGATCGTGCCGATCATCGTGTGGTGCTCCGCGTGCGTCGAGCATGGGCGCCGGGTCGTCGAATTCTCAGGGGGCGCGCGGGGTACGCAGTTTCGCTGATCCCGGCCGCTGCGCAAAGCCCTATCCTGCGCAGATGAGGGGAAGCCGCGTCCTCCTGGTTGACGACCATCCGGGCTTCCGGCGCGCGGCCGTCGACTTCCTGACGAGCGGTGGCTGCCGGGTCGTCGCCACGGCCGGTTCGGGCGAGGAGGCCCTCAAGGTCTTGGCCGACGAGGCACAGCGTCCGGACGTCGTGTTGCTCGATTTTCGGCTGCCCGGACTTGACGGCGTCGAGGTCGCGGAACGCATCGCGACCCTGCCGGACGCTCCGCCCGTCATCCTCATCTCCAGCTATGCCGACGCGGCCGCCGACCCCCGGGTACGGGCCGCCCAAGCCCGCGGTTTCCTCCACAAGCAGGATCTGACGTGCGACGCGATCACGGCCCTGCTCGGCTAGCCGTCACGGGCAGCGCCACGGCCGTCCTCGTCGTCGCTGCGGTCGCCGTCCCGCTGGTCAACGGCGCCCCGCGACCCACCGTGGCCGACCTGGTCGTGGTCGTGGGGTTCGGGGCCGCCGCTGCGCGACTCGCGAGTAGTGGACGCCAATGGGCGGCCGCAGCCACCTGGTTGGCCGCCGCGGTGTGGACGGCCACCGGACTGGCGACGTCTCTGCCCGACGGGCTCGAGGTACCGACCTCGAGGCTGGTGCTGGTGCCACACGCGTTGGCCGTCGTCGTCCTGGCGGTCGGTCAGGCCCGCGCCCGCTGGGTGCCGGTGCCCGTCGTGCTGGCGGCGACCGCGGCCCTGGCCGCCGGGAGCGGACTGTGGGTGCCCGTGCTCGCCGTGTTGGGTGCTGCCGTGCTGGCCACGCTCGTGCTCGGCCGGCCGGCCACCCCGCCGGGCATCCGGGTGGCAACAGCCGCGCTTGGGGCCGCCCTCGTTGTGGTCGACGTCCGCGTGCTCGGTGACGCGCTTGACCCGCACACCCTCGCCACGATCCTCGACGTGGTCCTGCTCGGGATCGCTGCCACGGCGACCGTCCAACTCACGGCCGACCCGCTCCATCTCGGCCTCGTCCCGTCGGCGGACCGCGGCCGAGACGAGGTGGGGGCGTGGCTGGCCCGGGTGCTCGGGGTGCCGCGCCTGCGGGTGGCTTTCCCCGCGGGTCATGACGCCGGGGACTCGGCTGTAGACGCCGCCGGGCACCCGACGGCGTACGGCGGCGACGCGCTGTCGGTGCGCGACGACGACGGGGTGGTGGCCTACGTCAGCCCCCCGGTCCGGGTCGAAGAAGCCGTGCGCAAGCCGCTCGTCGCGATGCTGCGGCGGCTCGGAGACGTAGCACGGTTGCGGGCGGAGTGTCGCGAGCAGGCGACGGCGATCGTCGCATCCCGTCGCCGCCTGCAGGCCGCGACGGAAGAGGAGAGCCACCGGCTCGAACGGCAGTTGGACGGCACCCTGCTGGCGCGGCTCGACCGGATCGACGCGTTGCTGCGGGCCTCGTCCGGCTCCGCGCTTACCAAGAGCGTGCACGACGTACGCGTCG
>JBDSAK010000017.1:0-6876 GCA_039922195.1 Mycobacteriales bacterium | reverse complement strand
CAACGCCGGTGAGTACCATCAGCAGCCGGTCGACCCCCATACCCATTCCGCCCGACGGCGGCATCCCGTATTCGAGAGCGCGCAGGAAGTCCTCGTCGAGCGCCATCGCCTCGGCGTCGCCGGAGTCCTTGGCCCGAACCTGCTCGACCAGCCGCGCCCGCTGTTCGACCGGATCGACCAGCTCGCTGTACGCCGTACCGAGCTCGCGACCGTCGACCACCAGATCCCACCGTTCGGCGAGCAGCGGGTCGGTGCGGTGCCCGCGAGTCAGCGGCGACACGTCTTTGGGGAAGTCGCGGAAGAACGTCGGCTCGACGGTCACGTGCTCGACGAGCCGTTCGTACATCTCGAGCACGATCGCCCCGGCGCCCCACGCCGGATCCACCGGTACGCCGGCCCGCTCGGCCTGCTTGCGCAGCACGTCCGCGCCGCCGTCAAGGGACACCACCTCGCCCACGGCGGCGGAGATCGCGTCGAGCACCGTGACGTGCCGCCACTCACCGGAAAGGTCGAGCTCGCCGCCGCCGGGCAGCGGCACGACGAGCCCGCCGGTCGCCGCGAGCGCCGCCTCCTGCACGATCTCGCGCGTCAGCACCGCCATCGTGTCGTAATCGCCGTAGGCCTCGTAGGCCTCGAGCATGGTGAATTCAGGATTGTGCTTGGCGGACACGCCTTCATTTCGGAAGTTTCGATTGATCTCGAACACCCGCTCGACCCCGCCGACGACCAAACGTTTGAGGTAGAGCTCCGGTGCAATGCGCAGGAAAAGGTCAAGGTCGAGCGCGTTGTGGTGAGTCACGAACGGCCGCGCGGTTGCGCCGCCTTGCACCGGCTGCAACATCGGAGTTTCGACTTCGGTGAATTCACGTCGGGCCAGCGATTCCCGCAGCGACCGCACCGTCGCACTCCGCACGCGGAGCATTCGCCGGGCGGCCGGGTTGACGATGAGGTCGACGTACCGCTGCCGCACGCGTGCTTCGGGGTCGGACAAACCCCGGTGCTTGTCGGGCAGCGGCCGCAGTGCCTTCGCGGCCATCATCCACGTATCGGCGAGCACGGAAAGCTCACCGCGGCGTGACGTGATGACCTCACCGGTGACGCCGACATGATCGCCGAGGTCGGCATCGGATTTCCAGGCAGCGAGAGCGTCCTCGCCGACCTGGTCGAGCGAGAGCATCACCTGAACGTCGCCGGTGCCGTCGCGCAGTGTCGCAAAGCAGAGCTTGCCGCCGATCCGGTTGAGGACGACGCGGCCGGCGATGCTGACCTGCTCGCCGGTCGCGGTGTCGATCTCGAGGTCGGCGAACCGAGCGCGCAAAGCGCCGATCGCGGTCGTCCGCGCTACGCCGACCGGGTAGGGGTCGACGCCGGCGGCGGCGAGCCGATCACGCTTCGCCCGGCGTACCCGAACGTGCTCGTTGTCATCGTCGGCCACCTGGCCAGGCTGGGTGGAAGGGTCGGGCACTGCTTCGTCGCTCATGCGCTCGCGTTCTTCTCGTGGACCAGCCGGAGACCGATCAGGGTAAGCCACGGCTCGTGTACGGCGATCAGCCGGCTCTCCTGCAGCAGCAGTGGCGCGAGGCCGCCGGTCGCGACGACCTGGGTCGTGGGTCCCAGCTCGGCCACCATCCGCTCCACGATCGCATCGACCTGACCGGCGAACCCGTACAAGATGCCGGACTGCAATGCCTCGACCGTGTTGCGACCGATGACCGAGCGGGGCCGGCCGAGCTCGACCGTACGCAGCTGCGCGCCCTTGCGGCCGAGCGCCTCGACGCTGACCTCGACGCCGGGCGCAATCGCGCCGCCGAGGTATTCGCCCTTGGCGCTGACGGCGTCGAACGTCGTCGCCGTACCGAAGTCGACGACGACGCATGGGCCGCCGTAGAGGTGGACGGCGGCGAGTGCGTTGACGATGCGGTCGGCGCCGACCTCTTTGGGGTTGTCGGTGAGGATCGGTACGCCGGTGCGCACGCCGGGCTCGACGATGACCGGCTGGCAGTGGAAGTAGCGCGAGACCATCGCGCGCACCTCATGCGTCGCGCCCGGCACGACAGAGCAGATGGCGACACCCGTGATCTCGTCGGCGAGGCCGCGCGGCGTAAGGAAGCCGAGAACGACCAGAGCCAGCTCGTCTGCCGTACGTCGCGCCTCGGTGCCGATGCGCCAGTGGTCGACGAGTTCGGCGTCCTTGAAAACACCGACCACGGTGTGCGTGTTGCCGATGTCGAGTGCGAGCAGCACGGTCAGCCCTCTCGCGGCAGCGGGCGGAGTTCGAGATCGACGCCGATGTCGAGAATGGGCGCGGAGTGCGTGATCGCGCCGACGGCGACGTAGTCGACGCCGGTAGCGCCCACTGCCTTCGCCGTCGCGAGGGTCAGCCCCCCGCTCGCTTCGAGCCGCGCACGCCCGGCGGTGACCCGAACCGCCTCGCGCATCTGGTCGATGCTCATGTTGTCGAGCAGCACCAGATCGGCGCCTGCTTCGACCGCCTCTATGACCTGCGCAACGGTGTCGCACTCGACCTCGACCGGAACGTCTGGGAAGTTCGCCCGCACCGCCGCGAAGGCAGCCACCACACCTCCCGCAGCGACGACGTGGTTGTCCTTTATCAGTGCCGCATCCGACAGCGACATCCGGTGGTTGAGCCCACCACCGGCGCGGACGGCGTACTTCTCGAGCGCGCGCAGTCCCGGCGTGGTCTTGCGGGTATCGCGCACCACCGCCGTGGTGCCCTCGAGCGCCTCCGCCCATTGCCGGGTGACGGTCGCGATGCCGGACAGATGACACAACAGGTTGAGCATTGTCCGCTCGGCCAGTAACAGCTGCCGGGTCAACGCGATGGCGCTGATGAGCACGTCGCCCTTGTTGACGACGTCACCGTCCTCGAACTGCACGTCGATCTGAACAGCACCCTCGGTAACCGCGTCGAGTACGGCGACGGCCACCGGCAGCCCAGCGACGACCCCCGTCGCGCGGGCCACCACCTTCACGACGCCTTCCTGGTCGAACGGCACCGTTGCGACGCTGGTCACGTCGACCCCCGAATCGAGGTCCTCCGCGATGGCCCGCGCGACGAGCTCGTCGACGTACACCGGGTCGAGCCCCGCCTGCGCGACCAGCGCGTGCGTCCACTCCGACGTCTTCATGCGGAAGCCAGTGGCGTGAAATCGCACGCGGCGATGCCGTTGGCGGAGATGCGCGTGCTGATGTGCCCCAGCCACTCGTCCCGCGCATCGGGGAAGTCCTCGCGCCAGTGGCCGCCGCGGGTCTCTTCCCGAACGCTCGCGGCCTGCGTCAACACCGAAGCGACGGTCAGCAGGTTCGTCGCTTGCCAGCTCGCCGGGCCGACCTCCCCGATTGCCGGCTGCTCCTCGATGACGGAGAGCACTTTCGCCGTCGCCGCAAGGGAATCGGCACTGCGGAGCACGCCGGCGCCGTCGGTCATCGCCCGTGCGATGTCCCCGCGGGCGACCGGATCGACCAGACCGGCTCGCGTGTCACGTTCGACTGGTTCGACCTGCGGCGCAAGCTCGCTCACCAGCGACTCACAGATCCGCTCGGCGAACACGAGCCCCTCGAGCAGGCTGTTGCTGGCGAGCCGGTTGGCGCCGTGGACACCGGTGCACGCCGTCTCGCCGCAGGCGTACAGCCCGGGGATCGACGTCCGGCCCTGCAGGTCGGTGCGAATGCCCCCGCTCGCGTAGTGCGCCGCCGGCGACACCGGTATCGGCTGCGTGACCGGGTCGATGCCTTCCTCCCGGCAGCGGGCAACGATGGTCGGGAAGTGCTCGAGTAGCTTGGTCTCACCGAGCCCGCGCGCATCGAGATAGAGATGGCTCACCGACTGCTCGGCCATCACCCGGCTCATCGTCTTGGCGACGACGTCGCGCGGCGCGAGGTCGCGGAGTTCGTGTACGCCGTCCATGATCCGACGACCCTGCGCATCGATGAGCACGGCGCCTTCGCCGCGCATGGCTTCACTGATGAGTGGTTGCTGCTGGCCGACCTGGCCGGTGAGGTGCAGCGCGGTCGGATGGAACTGCACGAACTCCAGGTCCTGTACGACGGCGCCGGCGCGCAGGGCGAGCGCGACACCGTCGCCGGTCGACACGCTCGGATTGGTCGTCGCCGCGAAGACCTGTCCCATTCCCCCGGTCGCCAGGACGACAGCGCGAGCGCGCACGGCTCCGACGCCATCGCGCGAGCCCTCGCCCAAGACGTGCAACGTGAGACCGCAGGCCTGACCGTCCGCGCCGAGCAGCAGGTCGAGCACCAGTGCATGCTCGATGAGCTGGATCTCCGGCGCGAGGTGCACTGCGTCGACGAGCGCGCGCTCGACTTCGGCGCCCGTTGCGTCGGCGGCGTGGATCACCCGGCTGCGCAGATGCCCGCCTTCGCGGGTCATCGCCAGCTCTCCGTCCTTCATGTCGAACTGCGCGCCGAGCGCGATCAGTTCGCGCACCCGATCGGGACCTTCGCTCACCATCACGCGCACCGCAGTCGGGTCGGACAGGCCCGCACCCGCAGTGAGGGTGTCCTGCAGGTGCTGGTCCGGCGAGTCCAGCGGGTGCAACGCGGCGGCAATGCCACCTTGCGCCCACGCCGTAGCACCGTGGCTGACGTACGACTTGGTGACGAGCAGCACCGTGCCGACGCGGCGGGCTTCGAGGGCGGCGGTGAGGCCGGCGATACCCGAACCGACGACAACGACATCTGCGGTCAGCGTCCAGCCCGGTGCGGGTGCGGCCAGTCGCGTCGGCAGCCGCACGGCGGGGCCGGTCAGCGCGCGCCGCCGTACTCGTGGTCGGACAGCACGCTCTCGAGCATCGGGTCGAACATTGCGGTCACGTCTCCTTCGAGTACATGCCATCTGCGCGCTCTGGCAGCGCGCCGAGCTCCAGTGTGACGTTATCGATGAGTCTCGTGCCACCTACCCGGGCTGCGACGAGCAGGAGACCGCGGCCGGTCTGCGGATCGAGGGGGTCAAACGTGTCAGCGTCGATCAGCTCCAGATAGTCCAGCTGCAGCTGCGGCGTCCCGGCGAGCACCGCGCGAGCATCGTCCAACACGGCGGCCGCTCCGTGTGGTGCCGCAGCCTGGCCGGCCCGCAGCGCACGGGAAAGCGCGAGCGCGTGGCCGCGTTCCGCCGGGCTCAGGTACCTGTTGCGGCTGGACAGCGCCAGGCCGTCCTCGTCGCGCACCGTGGCGACTCCCGCGATCTCGAGTGGATAGTCCAGATCGCGCACCATCCGGCGGATCAACACCAACTGCTGTGCGTCTTTCTGCCCGAAGTAGGCCGTGTCCGGCCGGACCAGATTGAACAGCTTCGCCACCACGGTGAGTACGCCGTCGTAGTGTCCCGGCCGGCTGCGGCCTTCGAGGATGTCGCCGAGCGGCCCAGCGTGCACGGTCACGGCCGGCGTACCGCCTCGGTAAAGCTCCTCGACCGACGGCGCGAAGACGACGTCGGCGGCCGCCGCGGCGCACATGTCGAGATCGTCGGCGATCGGCCGTGGGTAATGGGCCAGGTCCTCGGCCGGCCCGAACTGCAGCGGGTTGACGAAGATGCTCACGTAGAGCGCGGCCGAGGGATTCTCGTGAGCGCGGTCGAACAGATGCCGGTGTCCCCGGTGCAGTGCGCCCATCGTCGGAACGAGCGCGACGGCGCGGCCGCTCTCCGCTGCCCGAGCAGCGGCCAGCTCTGCGCGAGTGTGAACAACCTTCACTGCGCGGCAAGCACTTCGAGGAGTCCTTCCGCCTGATCGGCTCTGAGCAGCCCTGCCTGCAGGGCACGTTCCGCGGTGAGGCGGGCCAGCGCAATGTACGGCGCAACCAGCTCTGGTGCACTGGCGCGCAGCGCATCGAGGTGCACTTGCACCGTGCCGGCGTCGCCGCGGGAAACCGGTCCGGTCATCGCGTGGTCGCCGCGGCGGAGCGCGTTGTCCAGGCTGGCGCCGATGAGCGGGCCCAGCAGCCTCGTCGGGTGCTCGATACCTGCTGCGGTCAGCACGTCGACCGCGCTCGCTGTGAGAGTGACGACGTTGTTGGCGGCGTACACCAGCGCTGCATGGTAGATCGGCCGTGCGTCTTCCGGTACCCACACCGGTTCGCCGTCCATGTCGATGACGAGCGCCTCCGCGACCGGGCGCAGCATCTCGCGCGCAGTCACGCCGAACGTCGAGCCGGTCAACCGCTGCAGGTCCTCCGGCGCGCCTGCGAACGTCATCACCGGGTGCAGCGCGAGGGCGACGGCACCCGCTCGCGTCGCCGGCTCGAGGACGTCGAGCCCATACCGGCCGCAGACGTGCACGACGATCTGCGCGGGTCTGAATGCACCGGCAGCGGCGAGGCCGATCACTACATCGGGCAGTACGTCGTCGGGGGTCGCGATGACTACCAGGTCGGCGGCGCGCGCGACGTCGTCCGGGGGCATGAGCGGCACGCCCGGCAGGAGCCGTTCGGCGCGGCCGCGCGACTCGGCGGAGACGGCGTACGCCGCAACAACGCGATGGCCCGCGCGCGCGAGTGCCGCGCCGAGCACCGAGCCGACGCGACCGGTGCCAATGACACCGACCGCCAGTCGGGCCGGATGCGCGGCGGTCACGACTGCGCTTCCTCGGTGAGCGGCGGATGGAACTCGAGGGCGTCGGCCAGCGGTTTCCGGCGGAGGTCGGGCACGTCACAGTCAGCCGCGGGATAGCCGACCGGGAACAGGATGTAGGGACGCTCGTTGGGCGGCCGCTGCAGGATCTCACTGAGAAAAGCCATCGGGTTGGGCGTGTGCGGAAGCGTGGCCAATCCCATGGCGTGCAACGACGCGATGAACAGGCCGCAGGCGATCCCGACGCTCTCGTTGACGTAGTAGTTCTTGCG
>JBDSAK010000016.1:0-4934 GCA_039922195.1 Mycobacteriales bacterium | reverse complement strand
ATCGTGGCAACCACCGGTAGCTCACCCGCATTGTGCCAGGTGAGCACATACGTGAGGGAGGCGCCCCGGGCAACAGCAGGCGCCGCGGCGCTGGCGCCGTAACCACCGTCCGGTGTGGACGTCTTGGTGATGCTGAGCGCGGCAACGGCAGGTGCGCTGTGCACGAACTCAACCGTCGTACCGGCTGCACTCGAGACGGCCGCCTGCGGGTTGGTCGTTTGGACGCGCCAACCAGTCGGCGCCGAGTCGTGGACGAGGCAGGCCATGTCGAGGGGGATGCCATCGACGGTTGCGCTGCCCACACCGTCCGCCGTCGGAATGACGACCGAACGAGTGACCGGCTCACCGTCACCGGTGCAGCTGATGTCGAAGGTGAAGGACGCGCTCGGCGCCGACGCCGCGGTCACCGCGCGAATCACCAACGATCCCAATCCCGGTTCATCGGTCGCGGCTGCCGGGCCGGCCACGACGGCCAGGGCGATCAGGCTCGTGGCGGCAACGGCTCCGGACCGGCTGGCGCGGCGCGCAGCGATGCCTCGGCGTGACACTCGGACCAACGTCAGAACCTCACGTCTTGGAGACAGGGTTCGAGTCGGTCTCACCATTGGCTAGCCGCGGCCTTATGTACGGTGACCGGAAATCCCGGCCGCGGATCGGCGCCCCTCGCCCGGCGGTGCAGCGCTGCCGGTGCAAGCACCGTGACAGCACCCGCAGGTGAAATCAATGGCTTCCGGGCAGTCCGCAGCCAAGATCACCCAGACGGGCTACGCAATGGATCCATTCGCGCGCAAGCGCTCGCGGGGTTCGGCCGATCGGGGTGCGGCTTCAGCCCTTTACCGCGCCGCTCATGATGCCGCCGACGATCTGTTTTCCGAGAAGCCCGAACACGACGAGCACCGGCAGCGTGCCGATCAGCGACGCAAATGCGCCTCGAACCCGGCTACACGCACATGGAGTCGGGTACGCCGACCGGAAGCTAGTCCTCGCGACGCTTGGCCCAGCGGATGGCCGCCTCGATGAACGCGTCGATCTCGCCGTCCAGCACGGCGCCCGTGTTGCCGGTCTCGACCTCGGTGCGCAGGTCCTTGACCATCTGATACGGGTGCAGCACGTAGTTGCGGATCTGCGACCCGAACGAGTTGTCCTGGCGGCCGCCGCGGATCGCGTCCATCTTCTCGTCGGCCTCGCGCCGGCGTACCTCGAGCAGTCGCGCGGCGAGGATCGTCATGGCCGTGGCGCGGTTCTGGATCTGACTGCGTTCGTTCTGGCAGGAGACGACCAGACCGGTCGGAATGTGGGTCAGCCGGACGGCGGAGTCGGTCGTGTTGACACCCTGGCCACCCGGGCCGCTGGATCGGTAGACGTCGACGCGCAGGTCCTTTTCGTCGATCTCGACGTGGTCGGTGGCCTCGACCACTGGCGTGACATCGACCGCGGCAAAGGACGTCTGCCGGCGGTGTTGGTTGTCGAAGGGCGAGATCCGCACCAGTCGGTGCACCCCGTGTTCGCCGTGCAGCAGGCCGTAGGCATACGGGGCCTTGACCGCGAAGGTCGCCGACTTGATGCCGGCCTCCTCGGCGTACTGCGTCTCGTACACCTCTGCGGTGAAGCCGCGCTGCTCGCACCAGCGCAGATACATCCGCAGCAGCATCTCGGCCCAGTCCTGGCTGTCGACGCCGCCGGCACCCGGGTTGATGGACACGAGAGCCTGCCGCTCGTCGTACTCCCCCGAGAGCAGCGTTTTGACCTCGATCGCGTCGATGTCCTTCTTCAAGGCGGCGAGCTCGGAGACGACCTCGGCCTCGGTCGCCTCGTCCTCTTCGGCCGCAGCGAGCTCGTTGAGTACGGCAATATCGTCGAGCCGCCGGCGCAGCGCCTCGACGCGCTCGATCTCGGACTCGATGTTCGACATCTGGCTCATCAGCTGCTGCGCGGACTCCGGGTCGTCCCACAGGTTGGGTACGCCGGCCTGCTCGCGGAGCTGCGTGAGCTCGGTCTGCATCCTGGGCAAGTCGAGGAAGTGCTCGACCGAACCCAGCGTTGCTTCGAGGCTCTTGAGCTCCTCGCTGTGGTCGGCGAACACGCGGCAGTTCTCCCGGCGGTGGAGGTGGGCAGGTACGTCGAGCGTACCTGCCCGGCCACCCAGCCCTTACAGACCGTCGCGACCGTTGATCCGGGTCAGGATGTCTCGCTGCACCTGTAGCTGTGCCTTCGTCGACGCCGGGTTCAACCGGACCAACTCGGCGTTCGTCATGACGGTGATGAACGACGTGTCGAGACTGCCGTTGTTGTCGGTGTCGAGCATTTCGTTGTACTCGACGCCGCCGTTGGCGAAGTTGATCCACGCGGCGAGCAGCTGGCGGTCGAGCTGTTCCTTCATGTCGCCCTTGAGCCCCTTGACGAAGATGTCGTTGTAGGCATGCGGGATCGTCGATGCGTTTCGCACCTCGTTGAAGTCGTCACTGAGGAACGCCGCGATGTCCAGGAAGCACTGCAGCTGCGCTGCGCTGTACCCCGCACCGCCGGTGCCCTTGTACGCCGTCTGCCAGTAGCCCGCACCCCGGCTCAGGGTCGGAGTGCCCGTGATGATGACGGCAATCGTGTCCGAGCCGGTGCCGCCGTCGTCATCGCGGACGCCGAAGCCCACGTCGTAGAGACACGCCTTCGCGAACGCGTGCGCGCCGGCGAACGCAATGTTCACCCGCGGCTGGACACTCGGGCTCGGGAGAACCGGCGGCTCGACCGCGGGGGGGTTGACGAGCGAGGTCTGCGCAGCCGACAGCGTGCCGTCGTCCCAGTCCCAGATTGCCGTCAAGTCATCGCTGCCCGGGTCGTTGACCTTCGCGTTGAACGGCACCGACTGACCGGCGTCCGCGAAGATCGTGGGCACGCCGTTGACCAGCACCGTGCCGGTCTCGTCGATGGTGCCGTCCGGGTTGACGTTGTTCACCGTGACGGACAGCTGCTTCGTCCCGACGCCGCCGTCATCGTCGGTGACGCTGACGGTCACGGTGAACGTCCCGTTGTCCCCGTACGTCACGTTCTTGGACAGGGAGCCGGTCGCGGCCGGCGGGCTGCTGGTCGTGCCGGTGGGTGTGACCGCCTGCGGACCCGACCCGTTGCCGAAGTCGATCGTGGCGCTATGGGTGTCCAACCAGCCCTTGTCGGAGTAGGTGGCCGTCACCGTGACGACATTGCCCTCGACGCTGGCGGCGAGCGGACTGGCGTTGACGACGGGGTCGACGTTGGACACGGCGACGACGAAGGAATCTGTGTCGGTGAACTCGCCGTCACTGACCTCCACCACGACGGTGTAGCTGCCGTTGTCGCCGTACTTGTGGCTCCCGGCAATGGTGCCGGCGTCACTGGGAACGCTGGACGTCACTGCCAGCGTTGCCGGCTGCGCTCCGCTACCGTCGCCGTAGTCGATGGTCGCCGTATAGGTGCCGCCGGAGTTGGCGTCGGTGAAGCCGGCGCCGACGGTGAACGTTGCACCCTCGGCAGCTGTCGTCGGCTGACCCACATCGATCGTGACGGTCGGCGGCAGGTTAGGAATGACCACCAGGAAGGCGTCCTGCGCCTTGAGTCCTGACGCGTCGGTCGCCGTGATGTAGACCGGCCCGGCCGTCGGGCTGGTGTCCTCCCACGACCAGGTGCCGCCGGCGCCTGCCGTCACGACACCGTCGGACGCGGCCAGGGTCACCGCTGCGCCTTCAGGATCGGCGTAGGTGCCAGTCATGACGGCGGTTGCGGGCGGCGTGACCTCGGTGGATGGGTTGTCGGCATTGACGAACGGCTTCGCGTTGCCGTCCGCCGCCACGACGACGATCTCGGAGATCATGCCGATGGATGCATGGAAGAAGATGTGGCAGTGGAATACCCAGCGCCCGACGACGCCGCCCGGCGTCACACCGTCGATCATCGGACGGTCGTCGATCCGGGTACGGAAGCGCATCGTCGCGCCGGCCGGCACGTCGATCTCGTCGACGAACTCGTGGTAGCCGAGAGTGAAGGTATCGGCGCCCTTGACGAAGTCGATCGGCTGCATCGAGAAGCCGTGCAGGTGGAACGGGTGGTGCGCGAAGGTGTCGTTCTTGACGGTCAGCTCGAGGGTGTCGCCGACCTTCGCATATCGGGTCGACCCCTGGTAGGGCACGGCGCGGTAGTCCGCGCCGCCGCCGTCGTGCGCCCCGATGACGCCGTCGATCCCGAGCATCTGGCCGAAGTCAGGAGGACCCGGTATTTGGTGGTTAAGGGTGATCTGCTCGCTGTCTGAGCCCGGCCGCGGTCCGAAGACGCCGGCCTCGACCAGCGGCGAGCTCGCCGGGCCGAGTGCCTCGACAGGATCGTTCACGCTGGCATGGGTGCGCAGCGGAGTCCCCGGCGCAATGGTGTACGGCGAGGCTGCCGCACCCGACACGCTCAGATGCATCACCGGCACGGTCGGGACGTTCATGAAGCCGCTGCCCGATCGCTTCACGTCGAGCGTCCAGAGCGTCAGCACACCGGTCGCTGCGTCTGGCACCTTGACGACGACGTCCGCGCGGTTGCCGGGCCCAAGCAAGATCTCGCCCTCGGCGTACTTGTCGAATGTGTCGGCGAACGTGCCCTCGAGGCGCGCTGCATCGAGCAGGCCACCCTCGCCGCCGACCCGAATCAGGGGCACCTGCACGCCGGCGGCGTCGGTCAGTCGCAGCCGCGCGTAGCGGACCGCCGCGGCGTTGATCATCTGCAGCCGCAGGCCCTGACCGGCCTGGACGGTCAGCATGCTGGCACCGGCAGCCAACGCGCCTGGCGTTTCCGGCGAGCCGGCCCGAGCGCCGCGGTTGCGGCCGTTCGCCAGCACGGTCTGGCCCTCGTTTGTCTGCCCTCCGCCCGCTCGCTGGAGGTTGGGGATGTCGCCGGCAGCGAACGCGGGTCCGGGCACGTGCGGC
>JBDSAK010000015.1:0-3549 GCA_039922195.1 Mycobacteriales bacterium | reverse complement strand
CGCGGCTTTCCGCCGTCGCTCTCCGTCTGCAACACCGACTCGCTCGGCGAGCAGATCCAGCGCGCATGTCCGCGAGTGCGCGTCGTGAAGACGCTCAACACCGTGACCGCCGCGCTGATGACCAATCCGGCCGCGGTGGCCGGCGGCGATCACACGCTGTTCATGGCGGGCAACGACGCCGAGGCGAAAGTCAGCGTGAAGCGCTGGCTGAACGAATGGTTCGGCTGGCGCGACGTGATCGACGTCGGCGACATCACCGCGGCGCGCGGCATGGAGATGTATCTGCCGCTGTGCCTGCGTCTGTACGGCGCCGAGGCGCACCCCTGCTCAACGTCGAGGTGCGGGCGGCCGACTGACGCGCTTGGCGCGACAGGGCACGCCTGCGGCACGACTGATGTAAAAAAGTCGTGCTTCCCGGAGTATTCATTGACCGCGACCTCCGCGAGCGGCTAGTTTCGAACGGCAATAAAATCGGTGGATCGCGGCGAGCAGGGGACAGCTTTCGCACGCGGTCTGATGAGTCGCATGCGCGTTGGGACGACGCATGCTCATCCACGGAGGCAACACATCATGCGACGTACTGGGCTGGCCAGTCTTCTGGCGATGCTGCTCACGGTGGCCGGGCTCGGCCTGGCCGTGCCGGGAGCGCTGGCGGCGGGAAGCGGTGTCGGAAGCTTCGAGATCGACGGCAACACCGTCGACAGTCCAGCCGGCGAACCAATCGACTGGGAGACGCCGCCGCCGAACCTCACGAACTTCACGGACGCGACCGGCAGCAAGGACGACTCCTTCAACAACGGCTCGAAGGAGACCCTACCCGGCAATTGGTCGTGCGCCACGGGCAGCGCGCCCGGCAAGGATGACATCACCGCCGGCCAGATCGCCTTCCGTACGATCTCCGGCAAGCAGTACGTCTACGTCGACTACACGCGCAAGGGCGTCAACGGCGACGCGCACATCAACTACGAGTTGAATCAGTCGGGCGTCGCGAACGCGTCCTGCCCGGCACTGCCGCGGCGCACCGACGGCGACATCGTCCTCACGTTCGACACCGAGAACGGCGGGGCGATCATCAACGTCAACGCCTACAGGTGGAGTGGCGGCGCCGTCACCGGCACGTTCACGCCGCTCGCGCTGGGCCAACAGGGCACGACGTGGGACGGCGCGGTCAACATCCCGAACTCGATCCCGGGCCACATCGCCGGCGACTTCGGTGAGGCGGTGCTGAACCTCACCGACACGATCGGCACGATCGCCTGCGGGCAGTTCGCGACCGCCTACATGAAGACGCGCTCGTCGACCTCGATCAGCGCCGCGTTGCAGGACCGCACCTCGACGAAGCCGATCCAGGTCGGCGATTGCCCGTCCTCGTCGCTGGCGAAGGCCGTCCGCAACGTCACCAAGAACGGCAGCTTCGCCACCACGGCCAGCGCTGTGCCGGGTGACACGATCGAGTACCAGCTGACGTACAAGAACTCCGGTCCGGGGGCGGCGACCAACGTCGACATCGCCGACACGATTCAGCCTCGCCAGACCTTCGTATCGTGCTCGCAGACTCCGCCATGCACGACCGACGGACCACCGGTCACCACGGTCAAGTGGCACTTCGACAGCGTTGCGGCGAACACGACCAAGGTCGTCACGTTCCAGGTCCGGCTCGACGCGACGTTCCCGAGTGGTTCGACGACCGTCAAGAACGTCGACACCGTCACGACCAAGGAGGAGGGCACGAAGTCCTCCAACGAGACGACGGTGACGGTGGCCGCGGCACCGCAACTCAAGCTCCTCAAGTCGGCCGACACGAGCTCGACCGTCGTGGCCGGAAACCAGATCACCTACACGCTGGCCTACTCCAACGGCGGCAACGCGGATGCCAGCGACGTGACGATCACGGAGACCATTCCCGCGGGCACCGAGTACGTGAGCTGCACCAACTCCTGCGCGACGAACGGACCTCCGGTGACGCAGGCGACGTGGAGCCTGGGCACGGTCAAGGCCGGCGAGGGCGGGTTCGTGACGCTCACCGTCAAGGTGCGCGACAGCGCCGGCTGTCAGATCTGCAACACCGCGCAGATCGCCAGCCCGTCCCAGAACGGCGGCACGGCGATCAACTCCAACACGCTCTGCCTCGACACTCAGCCGGGCCCGACCCCGGCGGGCGCCCGCGCGAGCGGCTCGGCGCTCGGCGCCGCGGTCGTCGCGGATCCGATCAACACGCGGCTCTCGGAGACCAGCAGCAGCCAGTCCGGCCTGGGAGCCGACTCCAATGAGGCGAACCTGCTGGGTCCGATCCTCGTTCCCGGCGACGGCAGCATCCTGCGGGCCGACGTCATGCGCACGACGAGCACGAGCACCGTGACGGCTGCGCCGCCACAGGCGCGCGACGTGAGCACGGCGAGGACGCTCGGCGTCAACGTCCTCAAGGGCGTCGTCACCGCCGACGTCGTGCAGGCGGTCGCCGAGACGGTGGCCAACGGCGACAGCTCGCGGTTCAGCTCGGCCGGCTCGACCTTCAAGAACCTGAAGGTCAACGGGGTCGCCATGAACGACGTCGGGCCGAACACGACGATCAATGTCGGCACCATCCTCGGCGTCGGCTCCGGCATCACCGTGGCGCTGCGCGAGGAGAGCGGCTCGACGTCCGGGCCGTCGTCGACCCAGCTCTCGGGCGGGACCTATGCCGCCGACCTGAGCGTGACGATGATCCACGTCCGCGTCGTCGACTCGAACCCGCTCATGCTGGGCAACCAGCCGATCGACGTGATCGTCTCGCAGGCCAAGTCGCACGCCGACTTCCCGCAGACCCGGCTGTGCAAGTCCAAGCCGACGCAGTCGGTCAGCGGCCACGCGTTCATCGCAAGTGAGTCGACCGACCCCGCGCTGGTGCCCGTCCTCGTGAACTACGTCGACATCCCGGCCTCGGGCGGCAGCGCGTTCAAGCACCTCGACGCGGCCGCGCTGCCGAGCGACGGCTCGCGGTTCACGGCGACGGCGGCCGACTCCAGCAGCAGCGGGACGCTCGCGACGTCGAGCAGCACGGCGTCGAGCTACGCGTCGGCGGCCAACGTGTGCATCAAGCTCACGGGTACCGGATGCGACATCCGAGCCGAAGCCGTGAAGTCGCAGTCCAACAGCTCGGCGAGCGCGCTGACGCGGTCCTCCAACGCGGACGGCAGCTCACTCGTGAACGTGACGCTGGGTGGGACGACGATCCCGGTCACGCCGAAACCGAACACGGTCATCCTGATCCCCGGGGTGGCCACGGTCATCCTCAACGAGCAGGTGCCCGACGCCGCGGCGACCGGTCACACGGGGCTGACGGTCCGCGCGATCCACGTGATCCTCCTCGACCCGCAGCCGGGCGGCGCTCCGGGAGCCGAGGTCATCGTGGCCGAGGCGCACTCGGACGCGACATACATCAAGTAGTCGCGTCCGACATGTCGAGCGGGGGCCCGGCGCAGCCGGGCCCCCGTCGCCGCGCGCAAACCGCGCGATCACCGCAGCTCGCCGGGCTGCCGACCCAGTCGACGCCTGATCGGTTCGTCGTAC
>JBDSAK010000014.1:0-18288 GCA_039922195.1 Mycobacteriales bacterium | reverse complement strand
GCTGCGCTGGTAGTGGCACCGGGACAGGCACCGGCAACGGGACAGGCGGATGCGCGGGCTTGGCCGGATGCGCGGGCTTGGCCGGATGCGCGGGCTTGGCCGGATGCGCGGGCTTGGCCGGATGCGCGGGCTTGGCCGGATGCGCGGGCTTGGCCGGATGCGCGGGCTTAGGCCGGAGGACAACCGAGGGGTCGGCGACCGGAGGTGCCGGCGGGTCGACCGGCGGGACAACCGTTGAGTCGACCGGCGGGACAACCGGATTGGGGGATCCGGCCACGAAAACGATCGGCGGTTCTAACGCAGTTGGCGGCGGCGTGGGCGCGACCACCATCGGGTCAACCGGGATTGGCTGAGGTGGCGACTCCGGCGACAGCCGCGGCTCGGGGGTCGCTGTTACGCGCGGCCGCGGTGCCACCGGGGGCGGCGTGGGTGGGAGCGCAGCCGGATCGGGGCCGACGGGCGGGGCCGCGGTCGGGCTTGCGATCGGAACTGGTGCGAGTGGAGGGCGCGTGCTTGCCGGCCTGGTCGGACCGGCGCTGATCGGTGTGGGGGCGGCCGGTGGGGCGGGCTTGGGTCGCGGCGCGACCTGGAAGTCGGGGAGTTTTCCGGCCCGGGTGGCCGCCAAGCCGTTGCGGCTCCCCGGTCCACCGGTGGACGGCGCGGGCGACAACGACCCGAATGAGGCGAGGAAAAGGGCACCCACCGCGACCGACGAGACGCCGGCGAGAACGACGCTCGCCAGCAACGCGCTCCGGTCGTGATGTGCCATGCGCCCTCTCCGAGCTGGTTCGTGAACCACCTGCAGTAGAGCCTATCGGCCGCTTGGTCTACAGCCTGTACCAATATGACTACGCTACGTGACACGAATGTACCACCTGAGCGCGCGTTTCTCCTGAGAAATCCTCGCGTGACCGGTTTTCACAAAGAGACCAGCGGCGAGTGTTCTAGCCCAGGTGGAGTACGTCGATCAGCGAGGCAAGCGCGTACATTGCGACGCCAAATCCGATCACGAGCCCGATCAGAATCCGGGGCCTCGAGGGCACCCGGTTGTCGCGCAGCGCGCTTCGCGAGAGTCCCTGCGTGTCCTCGTCGGACATGCCCGCGGGCCGGTACGGCGGCCAGTTCTGTTCCCGGCGCAGCCGGTAGATGGCCACCACGTTGGCCAGGAAGAGTGCACCACCGAACGCAAGCAGGAACTCGACGAGGATGACCGGCAGCGGGACCACGGCGGCGATTCACTTTCAGGCGGCGAAGGGTGGACGGCCGAGTCTGGCACTCCAGGCGGCCGGAGTGGGGAACACTGCGCAGGTGGCCCCTGCGCTCGAGGATGAGCTGTGCGAGATCGTGGGGCACTCCCACGTTCTGACCGACGCCGCGGCACGGGCGTCGTACGAAATCGACTGGACCCGGCGTTTCGGGGCGGCCGGCCGGCTCGTCGTTCGGCCTGGTTCGACCGACGAAGTCGCGCGCGTTGTCCGCGCCTGCGCATCAGCGGGCGCCGCGGTCGTGCCCCAGGGCGGCAACACCGGCCTGGTCGGCGCCTCGGTCCCCCGTGGCGGCGAGGTAGTTCTCAGTCTGCGTCGACTCGACGAGGTCGCCCCGGGCCCGGCGGATTCGGCGCGCGTGGTCGTCGGTGCGGGCGTGACGCTCTCCCGGGTTCACCAGACGGCAGCTCGCCTGGGGCGAGAGTTCGGCATCGACATGGCCGCACGGGACTCGGCGACCATCGGGGGCATGATCGCCACGAATGCCGGCGGCACCCGGGTCATTCGCCACGGGACGATGCGCTCGCAGGTCACCGGGATCGAGGCGGTGCTCGCCGACGGGTCCGTGGTCACGCGGATGTCTGGACTGATGCACGACAACGCCGGCTACGACCTGGCCGGCCTGCTCGTCGGCAGCGAGGGAACGCTCGCCATCATCACGCGGGCGTCGCTACGCCTCATTGCGCCCCGCGGCGCCGTCGCCGTCGCCATCGTCGGAGTACCCGACACCGCAGCGGCGCTGCTCGTCGCGGCAGCGGCCCGAGCCACGGCAACGGTCGAGGCGCTCGAGGTGTTCTATGCGCCCGGGCTGGCACTCGTCTGCGCGACGACTGATCTGCGGCCGCCGCTGACGCCGGGCTGCGCGGCGTACGTATTGATCGAAGCGTCCGGACCCGGCGCGGCCGTTGCGCTGGAGCGACTTGTGCACGCGAGCGGGGCACTCGACGCCGCCATCGGCGAGACCGCCGACGAGTGCAGGCGACTGTGGGCCTACCGCGACCGGCACGCCGAGGCGATCGCCGCCGTCGGCGTCCCGCACAAACTCGACGTCGCCCTACCACTCGAGCGACTCGCCGGGTTCGTCGACGCCGTCGCACCCGCAGTTCTCCAGCTGGCGCCCGGCGCGTCGCCCGTCATCTTCGGGCATCTGGGCATCGGCAACCTTCATGTCAACGTGCTCGGCCTCGCGCCGGACGACCACCGGGTGGACAACGCCGTGCTGGCGCTGGCGGCCGATCTGGGCGGCAGCGTGGGCGCCGAGCACGGAATCGGAATCGCCAAGGCGCACTGGCTCGCGCTGACCCGCTCGCCGGCGGACGTCGCGGCCATGCGCGCCATCAAGCGCGCCCTCGACCCGGCCGGCCTGCTCAATCCCGGCGTGTTGTTCGGCGAGACGCCGTGAGGCGGGTCGGGGCGGCTAGCGCCAGGACAGCCTCGGGAAGTAGTCGACCGGCAAGCCGATGGCGAATGCCTCGCTCCCGTAGACGAAGGTGATGGTGGCGGGACCGGCGCTGTTGGCGTTGCGTAGCAGCCAATTGCGGAATCCCCCCTCCGGGTTGGCCGCAGGGATATTGCGCAGCAGGCCAGGGGTGTCCGTGCCGTTGCCGTCCCAGTCACCGACGACGGGGAACTCGATGAGCCCGGGTGCCGCGCTGCCGTAGGTGAAGCTCACGTCGGCCGGCCCGTTGGAGTTGCTGTTGCGCAGCAGCCACAGATTGGGTCCCCGTACGACGCCGACGGTGTCGACTCCGTCGCCGTCCCAGTCACCAACCAACGGATAGTCGCGATCGGTGCGGCCGTAGCTGACGACGATGTCTGCGGGACCCGGGGTGTTGCTGTTGCGCAGGTGGAAGGTGATCGGTCCGGCCAGGTTGTCGCCGAACTGCGCGACCCCGATCGTGTCGTCACCGTCGCCGTCCCAGTCGCCGACGATGGGAATCGATCCGAGCCGGTCGACCGCGACGAAGCGCACGGTCCCGAACTGGAACGGGGTGACCGTTGCGCTGCCCGCGCTGTTGGCGTCGCGCAGATACCAGGTGAACATCCCGGTCACGCTGGCCGGGAACCGCGCCAACCCGACAGTGTCATTGCCGTCGGCGTTCCAGTCGCCCATCACCGGCAGGTCGCCGGCGCGGCCGTAACGGAAGGTCGCGCTGGCCGGGCCGGCGGTCGTCGCGTTGCGCAGGTACCACGTGCCCTCGTGGAAGATGGCCGGCTTGGCGGCACCCGCCGCGGCGGCCGGAGCCGGCGACGTCACGGCGGCGGCAACCACCAGGGCCAGAACCGATCCGGTGCGAAACCCTCGCGTGCGGATTCCTGTCGTGGCCATGACGCGCTCCCTTCGAGGACAACGCGGGCCGCAGCGTTCAGCTGGCTGCGCCGAGACCCAGGTTGGCGTAGATCTCACGGGTGGATGTCGACCGGTTGAGCGTATAGAAGTGCAGGCCAGGTGCTCCACCCTCGAGCAGCTCACGGCACAGTGCGGTGGCGATCTCGACGCCGCACTTGCGCACCGCATCGGGGTCGTCGGCGTACGGCTCGATCTGGTCGATGACCTCACGGGGTACGGCGGCACCGGACATCGCGGCCATGCGGCTGATTCCAGTGAGGCTGCCGATCGGCATGATGCCAGGCACGATCGGCCTGGTCACATCTCGCGCCGCCATCGCCTCGACCAGGCTGAAGTAGTCGGCCGCGCGAAAGAAGAACTGCGTCACCGCAAAATCGGCGTCGCGCAACTTTTCGGCTGTCCGGTCCCGGTCGCCGGTGATGGTGGCAGACGACGGGTGACCCTCGGGGTGCGCGGCGACCCCGAGCGAGAAGTCGCTCACCTCGCGGGCGAGCGCAACCAGCTCACTGGCGTGTGTGAGGTCACCGGCGGGGAGATCGAGGCCGATGGGCGGGTCGCCACCGAGGCACAGGACGTTGTCGACTCCGGCGTCCCGGTAGCGCTCGAGGATGCCCGCGAGTTCCACTCGGCTGTGCGCCGCGCAGGTGAGGTGGGCCATCGGTGTCATCGACGTGCTGTCGAGAATCTCCACGACGAGATCATGCGTCCGCTCGCGGGTCGAGCCGCCCGCGCCGTAGGTGACCGAGACGAACGACGGGTGCAGGGACTCCAACTCCCGCAACGTCTGCGCCAGCAGGACCTCGGCCTCGGGCGTCTTCGGCGGGAAGAACTCGAAGGAGTAGCAGCGCCCTGCCGCCAGCAGGTCGACGATCTTCACCATGAGGCAGGAGCGTAACGGAACGTCACGGGGACGCCCGACGTTGTTCGGTCGTACGCTTGCGTGCAGTAGCACCAGTCACCCGAGAGCGAGATGTCATGGCGAGCAGCAACCCCATCCTGTCCAAGGCCTTCCCGGAGCAGGCCGGCTTCGGACCGGCGCCCGACCCATACGGTTACGGCACCACCCCGCCGGGCTACGCGCAGCCCGAGCGCTTGACCATCGATGACGTCGTGATGCACACCGCCGGCATGTTGGTCGTGCTCGTCGCCGTCGCGGCCCTCTCCTGGGCGCTGGTACCGATCGAGGCCGGACTCGGACTCATCCTGCCGGCCGTGCTCGTCGCCGTAGGCATCGTCATCTACACCGGGGTCAAGCGCCGAGTGTCGCCGGCAGCGGCGATCGCCTACGCGGTCGTCGAGGGCTACATCGTCGGCGTCATCAGTCACGTGTACAACGATTTCGCGGGCTACGACGGCATCGTTCTGCAGGCTGTTGTGGCGTCGATCGCGGTGTTCTTCGGGATGCTCGCGCTCTACCAGTCCGGCGTCATCCGGGCGACGCCCAAGTTCAAGAAGGTCGTCATGACGGCGACGCTGGGCATCATGCTGACCTACCTGGCGAGCATCGTCATGGGGGTGTTCGGCGCGGACATGCCGCTGCTCAACAGCAACTCCGGCTTGGGCATCCTGGTCAGCGCGGTGATCGTCGTCGTCGCGGCGCTCAACTTCATCCTCGACTTCGACCAGATCGAGAAGGCCGTCGCTGCTGGTGCACCGCGCGAGGCCGCATGGGCCGCTGCACTGGGTCTGGTCGTCACGCTGGTCTGGCTCTACCTCGAGATGCTCCGACTGCTCTCGAAGTTGCAGAGCCGCTAGCGCTGCGCGGAAAGCGGACGTCCCGGGCGACCTGCCCGGGCGTCCGCTTTTTTGCGCTCGGGTGTATCAACACCGTCCTGACTGCCTCTTATCGACGTCTTCGGGGTGGGCGGGCCCTTACGGGGGAGGCCCGAGGATGTGGGGGTGGACGGCCGGTCGGCGCCACAAGCGCCGGCCGCACCGTCGCCCGAACCCGTACCATGACCGCCATGTCCGACCAGTCGATGACCGCGCTCGTCCACGGCGCCGCGGCCGGGGATCCAGTCGCGTGGGACGCCCTGGTCTCGCAGTATTCGCGCCTGGTCTGGAGCGTCGCCCGGGCGCACCGGCTCTCGGAGGCGGACGCCGGAGATGTCTGCCAGGCGACCTGGCTGCGGCTGGTAGAGAATCTTGGCTCGTTGCGCGAACCTGAAGCAGTCGGCGGCTGGCTCGCGACGACCGCCCGCCGTGAGTCCTTGCGCGTCATCAAGGCCGCGGCTCGCCAGATGCCCACCGACATCGAGGCCACGCTCGATATCGCCGACGAAGCCGCTCAGAGCGATCCCGGCCGTTTCCTGTTGGCCGGCGAGCGCGCCTCGGCGCTGCGCGCAGCGTTCGCGTCGCTGGGCGACGCTTGCCGGACCCTGCTCACTTTGCTGATGACCGACCCACCAGTCGCCTACGCCGAGATCTCCGCCGCCCTTGAGATCCCGGTCGGCAGCATCGGTCCGACGCGTGCGCGCTGCCTGGATCGCCTCAGGAAGTCTCCGGCGCTGGCCGGTATCAACGTCTGACCGAAACGCTCGTACCAGGAGAGGAGGCACGACATGGACACGCCGCCGGCCGACGAGTTGCTGCTCGTGGAGCTGCACACTGCGCTCGCCGGCCACGACGTCGTGCCGGATTCGGTGACCGAGGCGGCTCGCGCCGCTTTCGCGTGGCGGACCGTCGACGCCGAGCTGGCGGCGCTGTCCTATGACTCGTTCACCGACGACCAGGAGCTCGCTGGCGTGCGCTCAGCTGCCAGCGTGGTCCGTATGCTCACGTTCGAGTCGGCTGAGCTCACCATCGAAGTCGCGGTCGAGCGCGGAAGGCTCATGGGGCAACTTGTGCCACCGCAGACCGGGCGGGTCGAGGTGCGCCACACCGGTGGATCGGTTTCGCTCGAGGCCGACGATCTTGGCCGCTTCACGTGCAACGACCTGCCGCGGGGACCGGTCAGCCTGCACTGCGTGACGGAGTCCGACCAGCGCATCTACACCGACTGGACGATCCTCTAGGCCTCACGTCCGCGCTACGCGGTGACGACCTTCCCGACTCCCGGCACGTTCTGGGCGTCGGCCTTGATCCGGTCGTAGGCCCCCCGCGCGGTGACCCCGTCGCGCGACATACGGGAGGCGATCGCAGCGGCGGCCAGCGGAGTCGCGAACGACGTCCCGCTCCACTGGCAGATGCCGGTGAAGGAGCGCGCTCCGGACCCGTCCAACGGCAGGTAGGAGCCGTCGGCAAACGCGCTCTCGATATCGACCCCGGCCGCCCAGACGTCGACCCACGGTCCGAAGTTGCTGAAGTCGGCGCGATCGTTGCTGTCGTCGACCGCGCCGACGCCTACAACGGAATCCGTGGCGGCCGGCCAGAATTTCTTGTTCTGGCCGTCGTTGCCCGCCGCAGACACCACGACGAGGTTCGGGTGCTGGTCCCGGATGCGCTGCCACACCATCTCGAGCCCGATCGGAGCTTCGTTCTTGCGGGTGTAGGCACCGAGCGACAGGCTGAGGATGTGCGGATCACGATCGAGCGCCTGATTGATCGCATCAGCAAGGGTGAGCTCGTCACACAACCCGTCAACACTCAGCGCCTTGTCGATGTGGATCGTCGCGCGTCGCGCCCAGCGGCGGACGACGCCGGCGATGAACGTGCCGTGGCCGACAACCGGGTCGATGTGGCCGTTGCCGTCGACGTCCTTGACCTCGATGTCGTCGGGGTCGCAGTGCACATCAGTCAGCCAGGGTTGGTTGGCGTGCTCGGGCAGCAACCCGGTGTCGACGATGCCGACGCGCACACCCTCGGCGTCACTGGAGTCGACCGGTGACCAGGACAAGGCCGACAGTTCCCGCGGCTCTCCACCGGGTCCCCACGCGATGTGTGGCGCTGCAACGAAGACATGGTTGGGTCCGACCCGACCGGCCGCGCCGAGCGACTGTTCGAGGCGGTCGAGAGTCTCCGCAAACGGCGTTCCGGCAGCAAGTGCCACCACGTCCGTACCGGCCCGTTGGTCGAGTGCCTGTGTCGCGATCTTCAGCTTTGACAGCTCGCTTCGCACGGCGTCGTAGCCGTCCTGCGCGACCAAAAGTTGTCGCGGTCGTTGCAGCGCCCCGTCGATGTGTTCGATGTCAGACCGGCGCGCGACGAGCTGCCTGATTCGGTGGTCGTAGGCGTACGCCGACAGTTTGTCCTTCACGCTGTGCCTCCCCGTTGGCAAGTGTCTGGACTGTTCTACCATCGTTGCCGTGGCGCGCCCAAGGGTCGAAGACGACGTCACCCAAATGGCTTTGCGTGCTCGGCGACTGTCCAGCATCAAACCAATGAATGCACTCCTGGACGCCAAGTGGGCATCGGCTGTCGCCAGGCGTCAACGGAACCCCGAGGCGATATCGATCGCGGAACACGCTGCTGGTCTTGCAGCAAGAACTCTTGGTGAGATCGCGACGGCGGTCAGGCATCTTGAGAGGAGCGTCCGCGTTGCAGATCGCGCTGGTTTGCATCGGCAGGCTGCGAGCGCGCGCGTCTCGCTCGCGCCGGCATTACACATGGCCGGTATGACGAAACGCGCGATGCGCGTCCTCGAAACCGCGGTCGAGTCACTGCCGGCCAACGACGCAGCACAAGCGACTGCACAGCTGGCCAGTCTGCATCTCGTCATCGGAGAACCCCACGAAGCGCTGCGCTTGCTGAAGCGAACGATTCCGGTTCTGCGCCGGCAAATCGACGCGCTCTGGTACGCGCGAGCGCTCACGTCGCGCGGCGTGGCGCAGACGCGACTGGGCCGATTCGCCGCCGCGGACAGGGACTTTGCGGCAGCCGAGATCCTGTTCGTGTCGCAGGGCGACGCGTTCGACGCGGCCGGAATGCGTCAGAACCGCGGTTGGAACGCCGCGTACGCCGGGGACATTCCGGCAGCTCTCGAGCACTATGACGCCGCCGAGCTGGCATTCGCCGAGCTCGGGGTTCCCGGCGGCGACCTGCCTCTAGATCGCGCCGAGTTGCTGCTGAGAGCGGGGCTAGGGATCGAAGCGCGCGCAATGGCGGACCAGGCCGTGGAGCAGCTCGCAGCCGCTGGTATGCGCGGTCTTCGAGCGAACGCGTTGCTGCTCGCCTCGCAAGCTGCCCTGGCGTCCGGCGAGCCAGCGCTAGCACTAAGACGTGCAGCACAGGCGCGCTCGGAATTCGGGCGGCAGTCGCTCCGTGGATGGAAAGCGTTGGCGGGATATGCGGCAGTGCGCGCTCGCTGGGGGGCGGGCGACCTTTCCACGCGGTCGTTGAGGCTCGCATGCACCAACGCGCACGAGCTCACCGCCGCAAGACTGATGGGACCAGCACTAGATGCGCGACTGATTGCCGGCCGGACTGCGCTGGCCCTCGGACGGCGACCGGAGGCGCGGCACGAACTTGCCTACGTGGCCCATGCGCGTACGCAGGGAACAGCGGAGCAGCGCTCACGGGGCTGGATGGCCGCTGCCTTGCTTCGCATCGATGAAGGTCAGCGCCCGTCGGCGTTCCGCGCACTTCGTGCTGGACTGGCCGTCATCGACCGGCACCGCGCGACGATGGGCGCCACCGAACTCCGCGCGCACGCCTCGAACCACGCGACTGATCTCGCGACTCTGGGCCAGCGGCTCGCGATCGAGTCCGGTCGCCCCGCAGCGGTGCTCGAATGGACTGAGCGCTGGCGTGGCGCCGCACTGCGGCTGCCTCCGGTGCGTCCACCGGACGACGCTGAGCTGGCGGCAGATCTCGCGGCGTTGCGGGATGTTCACACCGAGCTGCAGCGCGCCGCCGCCGAGGGTGCGCCTACTGTCTCGATGGCACGCCGCCGCGCTGCGCTCGAGGCTTCGGTTCTGCGCCGGACTCGACGCGTGTCGGGGACCGCCGTTGAAGCCGACCTGATCGCCACACCGCACGACCTGACAACGGCCCTCAGGGACGCCGCGCTGGTCGAGCTCGCCGCTGTCGACGACCACATCGTCGGTGTAACACTCGTCGACGGCCGCCTTCAACTGCACCCACTGGGTGACGTGCCCACCGTTCTTTCCGAACTCGACAGCATTCGTTTCTCCTTGCGCCGATTGGCTTTTGCGCACGGCTCGGCAGCGTCCGTGGCTGGTGCGAGGGCAGCCGCTACGCATAGCGCTCGTCTACTCGATGAGCTGCTCCTCGCCCCCCTGTCGCGGGCCATCGGTGATCGGCGGCTCGTGGTCGTACCGCCCGGCGGGCTGCACACCCTCCCTTGGTCGCTGCTTCCGTCGTGCGCGAACCGCGATGTCACCATCGCCCCCTCGGCAACAACCTGGCTGCGCTGCGCTCAGTCGAAGCCGCCCCGCGCGAAGCGAGTCGTGCTGGTCGCGGGCCCTGGCCTGGCCGGCGCCGACGACGAGGTGCTGGGCCTCGGTGCGCTGCATCGAGGATCGATCGTTCTCACCGGCGGCGCAGCAACGGCGGCGGCTACCAGCGCCGCGCTCGACGGAGCGGCCCTCGCCCACGTCGCAGCGCACGGGACGTTCCGCGGTGACAACCCACTGTTCTCCTCGCTCGTGCTCGCCGACGGCCCGCTGACGGTGTACGACCTCGAGCGGTTGACGCGCGCGCCGTACCGCTTCATCCTCTCGTCCTGCGACTCCGGAATCGCCGGCGTGCGTGCTGGCGATGAGCTGATGGGCCTGGCAGCGGCGATGTTCCCCCTCGGTACGGCAGGAATTGTGGCCAGCGTCGTGCCGGTGCCCGACGGGGCGACGCGGCCGTTGATGGTCGCTCTGCACGAGCGCCTCATCGAAGGTGCGACGTTGTCGGGGGCATTGGCGAATGCGCGAGCGACTCTGGACCCCGAGGACCCTGCGCAGTACGCCGCCGGCGCGGCCTTCGTGGCCATCGGTGCGCATTGAGTGCGGCGCTGAAGGCCGCGTCCGGCCGCCGGGGACTATCGGGAGAAGTCCTGGAGCCATTTCCACGCGTCGGCGATCATTTCCTCGACCGCGGGCTTCGTCGGCTGCCAACCGAGCTCCGCACTGATGCGCTCGCTGGACGCGACCAGCGCGGCTGGGTCGCCAGCGCGTCGTTCGACCTCGACTGCAGCGATCTCTCGACCGGTCGTCGCCTGGGCGGCGGCGATGACGTCGCGCACCGAGAAGCCTGAGCCGTTGCCGAGGTTGTAGATGCGGTGCTCGCCCTCGGCCGCGGCGTCCAGTGCGAGCAGGTGCGCTGTCGCCAGGTCGTCGACGTGGATGTAGTCGCGGATCGCCGTACCGTCGCGGGTGGGGTAGTCGGTGCCGAAGATGCTCACGTGCGGGCGGCTCCCCATCGCGGCCTGCAGGACGATCGGGATGAGATGCGTCTCGGTCGTGTGCCGCTCGCCATACCGGCCGCTGGCGCCGGCGACATTGAAGTACCGCAGGCTGACTGCCGAAAGCCCGTGAGCCGCGGACATGTCGCGGATCATGTTGTCGACCGCGAGCTTCGACGCGCCGTACGGATTGGTCGGCACTGCGGGTGCGTCCTCGCGGATCGGCATGACTTCGGGTTCGCCGTACGTCGCCGCGGTCGAGGAGAAGACCAGGCGGCGAACTCCCGCGCGCACCATCGACTCGAGCAACGTCAACGAACCGGCGACGTTGGTGCGGTAGTACAGCTCAGGGCTCTCGACCGATTCGCCGACGAGCGACCTCGCCGCGAAATGAAGTACGCCGTCAGCACCGTCGAGAGCAGGCGCGAGGCCCGCAGCGTCTAGCACACTCGTTTCGATGAACGTCGCGCCATCCGGGACTGCGTCGCGGTGGCCCGTCGAGAGGTCGTCGACGACGGTTACCTCGTGGCCTGCGGCGATGAGATGCGACCCAACGACGCTGCCGATGTAGCCGGCACCGCCGGTGACGACGAGTTTCACGCGAGCCGCTCCGCTCCTTGCGACGGCACGGCCAAGAACCACTGCGGTTCCTGGAAACTCTCCCGAGCGAACGCCGCACGGACCGTGTCGAACACCTCGCCGGCGCGGTCCGCGTCTACCAAAGCGATGATCGAGCCGCCGAAACCCCCGCCGGTCATCCGGGCGCCGAACGCGCCTGCCACGAGCGCGGCTTCGACTGCCACGTCGAGCTCGGGAACCGTCACCTCGAAGTCATCGCGCAAGGACTCGTGGGACGCCGTCATCAGCGGGCCGATCGCGTCGAGACGTTTCGCCCGCAGCAGCTCGATGACCTCGATGACGCGGGCATTCTCGGTCACCACGTGCCGCGCACGACGATGGCCCACCTCGCCGAGTGCTTCGGCGCTGGCGTCAACATCGGCGAGGGACACGTCGCGCAAAGCAGCCACGCCGAGCACCTCCGCGGCGCGATGGCAGGCCGCTTGTCGTTCGGCATAGAACCCGTCGGTATGCCGGTGCGGGGCCTTCGTGTCTATCACCATGAGCGCCCGCCCAGCGGTCGTGAGCGGCAGCGGAATGTGCTCTGCCTTCAGCGACCTCGTGTCCAGGAAAAGCGCGTGCGACTCGCGGGCCAGCATCGACGCCATCTGGTCCATCACGCCGCAAGGCATGCCGACGACCTCGACCTCGGCCCGCTGCGCCGCGAGAGCCAACCGGGCGCGATCGATGTCCGCGCCGCCCAGTTCGGCGACCGCGATAGCGACGGCGCACTCCAGCGCGGCGCTCGAGGACAACCCGGAGCCAGGTGCAACGTCACTGTCGAGGAAGATGTCCAAGCCGCGCCGCGGCACGCCTTCGGCCTCGAGCGCCCAGATGGGGCCGGCGACGTACGCCGCCCAGCCGGTGACCTGGCCAGGTCCGATCTCGTCGAGCAGCACCGTGGCCAGACCCCGCTGCCGCGACGAGATCCTGATCTCGTCGCCGTCCCGGGCCGCGACGGCGACGGTCGCCCGCTTGTCGATCCCGAAGGGCAGCACGAACCCGTCGTTGTAGTCGGTGTGTTCGCCGATCAGGTTGACCCGTCCGGGTGCCGCCCAGACGCCGTCGGGCGACGTAGCGAACGCTGCGGCGAACGCATCCGCCGCGGTGACCGTGACGTCATTCATGAAGATGTGTCTACCCGCGTTCCTGTATCGAAAGACTCGATCGACCAATGCGCCAACTGCAACGCGCGCAGTCCGGCTCGTGCATGGATGGGCGGCTCGGCGCCCGATCGAAGTGCGGGCAGTACGTCGTCGAGGTGTCGGTCGAACATCCGGTAGAACTGCCGGCCCTCGTCGTTGAAGTAGCCCGCCTCCCACACCTGCGCCACCTCGGACCCCGCGCGCGAGAAGGTATAGCGCTTGACGGTGTCATCGATGACGATCCGGCCGCCGGTTCCGTTGAGCTCGACCCGATGGGTTTCCGGATATGCGTACGACGAGTCGTAGCTGCCCACGAGTGAACCTACGGCGCCGTTCGCGAACCGCAGCGAGATGACCATCGACGACTGGCCGCGCCCGGTCTTGTCGGTCATCTCCGCCATCACCGAGACGATACGGCCGCACAGGTGCTCGAGCATGTCGAAACCGTGGCACTGCGTCTCGATCAGGTTGGCGTACTCGTGCGCGCTCGTTCCCGGATCACCCCCGAAGCGCCAGGTCGCAAAGACCAGGTCACCGAACTCGTCGGTGCCCACCGCCTTCGCGGCCATCTGCACCGGAGTCGCATATCGATGATTGAAGTTGATCGCAAAGAACACGTCGCGACCGGCCGCCTCGTCGAGAAGTGTCTGTGCCTGCGCCAGCTCGAAGACCAGCGGCTTCTCGACCAGGAGCGGTACGCCGGCTCGGATCAGTTGCAGGGTCGGCTCGAAGTGCGCCTCGTTGGGCAGCGTCGTGGAGACCAGGTCGGGGCGTTCGCGCTCGAGCATCTCGGCAATGTCGCTGTAGCCGCGGATCCCGTACTCGGCGGCCCGCTCCGCGGCCTTTTCGGCGCGGCGGCCCACTACGGCAACGAGGTCACAGTCAGCGCGTTCGGCAAAAACGCGGCAGTGCTCACGTCCCCACCAGTCGCCGGTGCCGACGACGGCGACCTTCGTGCGCGGCGTCACCTGGACCCGCCGTCCGCACCCGCGCCGGCTTGCCGCAAGCGCTCGGCCGCGTCCTCGGGCAGGACATCGTTGACGAACGCGCCGGCCGCTGACTCGCTCCCCGCGAGGAACTTCAGCTTGGTCCGCGAGCGGCGCGCCGAGAAGATCTCCAGGTGCAGGTGCGACAGCTCCCTGCCCTCGTTGACCGGCGCCTGCACCCAGCCGCTGATGTACGGAGCCGGCCGGTCGAAGAGCCGGTCGAAACGGCCGAGGACATCGGCCTGCAACTGCACCAGTTCATTCCGGTGGGCGTCGCTGAGCGCGGGCAGGTCGGCGACGTGCGCGCGGGGATAGAGGTGCACCTCGAACGGCCAGCGCGGCGCGCTCGGAACGAAGGCAACAAAGTTGTCGGTCGTGGCGACGATGCGCTCGCCCACCGCGACCTCGCGCGCCACCACGTCGCAGAACACGCAGCCACCGGTGCGGTCGCGATACCGCTGCGCGGACTCGAGCTTGCGGGCAACCCGGGGCGGGATGAACGGATAGCCGTAGATCTGGCCGTGCGGATGGTTCAGGGTGACCCCGATGTCCTCGCCGCGGTTCTCGAAGCAGAAGACGTACTCGACTCCAGGCAGCTTGCCGAGCTCGACCGTCCGGTCGGTCCATGCGACCCCGACCGTGGACAGGCGCTGCGGAGACAGGTGGGAGAAGGACGAATCGTGATCGGCGGTGAAGCAGAGCACCTCGCATCTCCCGATGCCGGGCTTGCGCAGCAACAACGGGTCGCCGCCCTCGACCGGCGGCGCGCTCATGGAAAGCGACGGGAACCGATTCTCGAACACGACGACGTCGTAGTCGCTAGCCGGCACCTCGGTGAGCCGCTCGCCGTCGGACGGGCACAGCGGGCACTCATCGGCCGGCGGTAAATGCGTCCGCGCCTGCCGATGCGACGCGATGATCATCCACTCGTCGAGGATCGGGTCATACCGGATCTGCGGACTCGGCATCGGGGGCTCGAGGTCGCGCGCGTCGTGCAGCGCGCGGTTGGCGCCCGCGGCGTCGTCGTAGTAGATGAGCTCTCGCCCATCAGCAAGCTGCATCGACGTCTTGTGCAATGCGAACAGCCCTTGCACCGTCATTTACGCCGTCGCCTGCTCAGCAGCTTCTGCACGATGACGACAGCGATCAGGAAGAAGCCGAGTACAAGCTGTTGGTGGTTCTCGGTGAGGTGGCCGTTCTGCGTGATCAGGTTGCTGATCACGCCGAGGAGCAGGACTCCGGCCAGCGTGCCACTCATCGTGCCTGATCCACCGGTCAGCAGCGTGCCACCGATGACGACCGCGGCAATCGCCTGAAGTTCAAGGCTCTTCCCGAGCAGGGGGTCGCCGGCGAGCGACCGAGTCGCGGTGATCATGCCTGCGAGCCCGGCGAGCAGCCCGGACGCGGTGTACAGCAGGATCTTGGTCCGGGCGACCGGCAGTCCCATCAGCACGGCCGCGTCCTCGCTGCCGCCGAGGGCGAAGACCGATTGGCCCGACCTGGTGCGGTTGAGGATGAGGGCAGACACCATGAACACCGCAATGGTCAACAGGATCTGCACCGGTACGCCGGAGATCTTGCCCTGCCCCAGGTTGGTGATCCCCGAGTCGCTCCGGACATTCGGGACCTTGGTCGCGTTGTCGGTGATGTAGAGCGCGAGGCCGCGGGCGAACAATAGGGAGGACAAGGTGACGATGAATGGAGCCATCTTTGCCTTGGCGATGAGCACTCCATTAACCAAACCGATGGCACTACAGACGATCATCGGGACCGCGATGGCAGCAACCGGGTTGTAATGCAGGCTGCAGTAGGCGGTCAGCACCGCACCGACGGCGAGCACCGATCCCACCGAGAGGTCGATGCCACCGCTGATGATGACGAAGGTCATCCCGACGGCGACGAGCGCGAGGCTCACCCGGCCCTCGGCGATGATCCGGAACGTAGCCGCGCTCATGAAGTTGCCGCCGTACGCGATCGCGCCGTACACCACGGTGATCGCGAGGACGACGAACGGAGCGAGTCGCTGAATCGTGGCGGCAACCCGGTCCCCCCGATCCGGTCCGGCCGAACCAGCGACCGCATGATCGGCGGAGGGCTCGGTCGTGGCTGCTGCGCTGACGACGTCCTCGGCACTCATCTGGTGCCTCGCTCGCGCTGGAAATAGACCGCGGCGACGATGATGGTCGCCTGGATCATCGCCGTGGCGGCCGGCGGCACGTTCTGGCGGGTGAGCGTGGCCTCCAGGAGCAAGAGGAACAGAGCCGCGAAAACCGTGCCCATGACCTTGACCCGTCCACCGGACAGCGCCGTGCCACCGACGACGACGGCAGTGATCGCGGACAGTTCCAGGTCGAGTCCGATCTTGCCCGGAATGCCGGCGCCCGAGCGCGCGGTCTCCAGAATGCCCGCGATGGAGGCGAGCACGGCGCACAGCACGTAGACGGCGATGAGGGTGTTGCGCACCGGCAGGCCGGCCAGCACGCTGGCCTCCCGGTTGCCGCCGATGGCCACCAGACGGCGGCCGAAGGCCGTCCTGCGCACGATGACGGTAACGACGGCGATCAGCACCAGCATGATGAGTATCCGCAGGCTGACGCGGGCGAATGACGGCCCGACGTTGCCTGACCCGATCAGGCGGTAGAAGGGTTCGAAGAACTCTTTCAACCGCCCGGCGATCACCTGTGCGAGGGCCCGCACCGCAACAAGTGTCCCCAGCGTGGCGATGATCGGCTGAATTCCGAGCACCGCGACCATGAAGCCGTTGACCAGCCCCACCGCGGCCCCCGCCAGAATGCAGATGCCGACCGAGACCCACGGGTTGTAGCCGACCAGGTAGATCGGGATGAGCGCGCTGGACAGCGCCATCACCGACCCGACGGACAGGTCGATGCCCTCGGTGCCGATGACCATCGCCATTCCGAGCGAGACGATGACGATCGGGGTGACCTGGATCAGGTTGAGGCGCACGCTGCCCAAGGTGGCGAAGTTGGCCGTGAATGCCAGGTTGAACAACACCAGCAGGGTGAGGGCGACGTACACCCCGCGCTCCCTGAGCCAGGCCAGCGCCTCGGCGCCACTGCGCGTTCGCGGCGCGCTGACAGCGACCTCACTCATCGACCGTCGTCTCCTCGCTCGCATTGGCGGCACGGGCGATCATCGACATGATCCGGTCTGCGGTGATCTGGTCGCCTCCCACTGTTCCGAGCACGGAGCCGTCGCGCAGGACGACGACGCGATCCGATCCTTCGATGACTTCCTCCAGCTCGGAGGAGATGAGCAACACCCCGAGACCCTTTGTCGCGAGTTCGTCGACGAGGGCCTGAACTTCGGCCTTTGCGCCGACATCGATTCCGCGCGTCGGTTCGTCCAGGATGAGAATCTGCGGGTTGAGGCACAGCATTCGGGCGAGTAGCACCTTCTGCTGGTTGCCGCCGGAGAGTTCGCGCACCAGCTGGTCGGGACTGGAGGCCTTGATGCGTAGCCTCTTCATGAACGTCTCGACGATCTCGTCGCGCTTCTTGTCGGAGACGAAACCGCCCTTCGACAACGCCGGCAGAGCGGCCAGCGCGATGTTGTCGCGGATCGACAGCCCGGGAATGATGCCCTCGGCCTTGCGGTCCTCGGGAAGCAGGGCGATACCCGACGCGATCGCTGCGGCGGGCGAGCCGGCCTTGACCTTCTTGCCGTTCATGGCGACGGCACCCTTGTCGACCGGCTGCGCGCCGAAGATGGCTTTTGCGGTCTCGCTGCGTCCCGAGCCGAGCAGACCGGCCAGTCCCACAACCTCCCCGCGGCGGATGTCGAGGGACACCTCGTCGAGGAGATGCTTGCGGGTCAATGCCGTGGCGGTCAGGGTCGGTGCATCTTCGACAGCGCCGTGGGATTCGCTGAAACTGGTGACTCCATGCTCGCGCACTTCGGTCATGTCGCGGCCGAGCATTGTGGCAACCAGCTTGAGCCTGGTCATCCCCGCGACCGGACCCGTGTGGACGAGTTTTCCGTCCCTAAGGACGGTGACCGTGTCGCACATCCGGAAGACTTCGTCGAGCTTGTGCGAGACGTACAGAATGCCGACGCCGCTTTCGCGCAGGAGGTCGATGGTCGCAAAGAGTCGGTCGACCTCGCGCGGCTCGAGTGACGAAGTCGGCTCGTCCATGATGACGACGCGCGCGTCGATCTGAACGGCGCGGGCGATCGCCACCATCTGCTGGATGCCGAGGCCGAGCTCACGCAGCGGGCGGCGTACGTCGACATGGACCCCGAACGGTTTCAGGATGTCGACCGCCTCGCGGTTCATCCGGCCGAGATCGATCAGTCGCAAGGCGTTCGTCGGCTCGCGGCCGAGGAACAGATTGCGGGCAACGCTGACCTGCGGGACCAGGTTGATCTCCTGGTAGATCGTGCTGATGCCGGCCGCCTGGGCCTCGCGCGGCTGCGCGAAGGACACCGGATTACCCAGATATTCGACCTGCCCCTCGTCGGCCCGATAGACGCCGGTGAGCACCTTGATCAGGGTCGACTTCCCGGCGCCGTTCTCGCCGATGAGCGCGTGCACCTCACCGGCCCGCAACTCGAGAGAGACGTTGTCCAGGGCGACGACTCCGAGGAATCGTTTGGAGACCTGCCGTGCCGC
>JBDSAK010000013.1:0-13631 GCA_039922195.1 Mycobacteriales bacterium | reverse complement strand
ACGTCGACGCGATCGTCGCCAACGTGCCGTGTGTGCCGGCAGCAGTCTTCGAGGCGGCGGCCGACGCCGCGGACCATGCGTACGTCGGGCAGGGGGAGGACGGCCTCGGACTCCAGCGGTCGCTGATGCGGCAGGCGCTCAAGGTGCTGCGCCCGGGCGGCTCGCTCGTCCTGCAGATGGCGCCTGACCAGTGGACGGCGCTCTCGAGCGAAGCCGAAACACTCGGCTACCAGCCGTCGGAGCAGTTCCGCAGCGACATCGTGGTCATCGGGCTACTCACCCGTCTGGTCGAGTCCGCCAACCGATGAGCCACCTGGTGAGCGTCCCCAGGTAACGTCTCGGCAACTTTGTACGACGACAATGCAAAAGATGCTTGCCGCATGTCACAGAGCGGGCTAACTTGTGCATCCGGACGGCCACCTACCGCTGAGGGCCATTCGAAAGAGCCAGCGTGGGCGTCCACTTTCCGCGCAATAGACCGCACTGTCGACGATCTGGTGGGATGTCCGTGACGGCGCTTCGATGCTCCATCGAGGTAACGAATGCGCAACGTTCCCTTCCGTTTCCGGCACCGGCCCTTGCTGTTCCGGAAAGTACGGCGCTATTTTGTCGCGGATCACTACTAATGCGGCGACTCCGTACGGCTCAGCGAATGTCCGGCGAACCGGCCGGTTCTGGTCGATGCTGCATCCGCGTAAGTGCAGGTCTCCCAACGAACCCGAAGAGGGCGAAATGAGCGCGCCCCTCCTGGGTATGACGGGGATCGTCAAGGCGTTCCCCGGCGTACGTGCGCTCGACGGGGTCGACCTCGACGTCCGCACCGGTGAGGTGCACTGCCTGCTCGGGCAGAACGGTGCCGGCAAGTCGACGCTGATCAAGGTGCTCGCCGGGGCGCACCAGCCCGACGAAGGCACCATCGAGTGGAACGGCGAGCCGGTTTCGCTGACCACGCCGATCGCGGCCATGCGACTGGGCATCGCGACCATCTACCAGGAACTCGACCTCGTTCCTGGGCTCAGTGTCGCGGAGAATGTCTGGCTCGGTCACGAGAAGGCAACCGCCGGCTGGACCAAGCGCGGTGAGACGCGTTCGGCGACGCGGGACGTGCTCCGCCGCCTCGGCCACGGGGAGATCTCGCCGAGCATGGAAGTCCGGCACCTGTCCGCCGCCGGTCAGCAGATCGTCAGCATGGCGCGCGCGCTGTCCCACGACGCTCAGCTCATCGTGATGGACGAGCCATCCGCGGTGCTTGCCCACGACGAGGTGGCCAACCTGTTCCGGGTCATCCGGGAGTTGACCAGCCAGGGCGTCGCCATCATCTACATTTCCCACCGGCTCGAGGAGATCCGGCAGATCGGTGATCGGGTGACGGTCCTCAAGGATGGCCGAACGGTGGCCACCGGCTTGCCCGCGCGGACCACGCCCACCCGCGAAGTGGTCACGCTGATGACCGGTCGCACCATCGAGCACGACTTTCCGGAGCGCACAGATGACGCCGCGTCGGACGAGTTGCTGCGAGTCGAGAACCTCACGCTGCCCGGCGTGTTCGAGGACGTCAGCTTCTCGGTGCGGGCGGGCGAGATCGTCGGGCTGGCCGGACTGGTCGGGGCGGGTCGGTCGGAGATCCTGGAGACGGTGTACGGCGCACGGCGACCCTCGCATGGGCGCGTCCTCCTCGACGGGCAGCCGCTCAAGCCCGGGGACGTGACCGCCGCCGTACGGCGTGGCGTCGGCCTCGCGCCCGAAGAACGCAAGAGCCAGGCGTTGTTCCTCGACCACGCCGTCACCCACAACATCACGGCGGCATCACTGAGGCGGTACTCGCGGCTCGGCTGGCTGGACCGCGGCCGTGAACTGAGCGACGCGCGGGAGCAGGTCACCGCTCTCGACGTGCGCCCAGGTGATCCGCGGCGTCCGGCGCGCACGTTGTCCGGGGGCAACCAGCAGAAGGCCGTCATCGCCCGGTGGCTGCTCAAGGGGTGCCGCCTGCTGCTGCTCGACGAGCCGACGCGAGGTGTCGACGTAGGCGCGCGTTCCGAGCTCTACGCGCTCGTCCGCGGCCTGGCCGACTCGGGCGTCGGCGTATTGCTGGTCTCGAGCGAAGTGCCCGAGGTGCTCGGTCTCGCCGACCGGGTGCTCGTCGTCCGGGAAGGCCGCATCGTCCATGAGGCGCCGGCGGACGAGCTGACCGAACACGACGTGCTCGACCTGGTCATGTCCGGCGCGTCACCGGTGTCGCACGGTTCCGGAACCTCGAACGGAGACATGTCGTGAGCGAGCACACCGAACACCGGCTGGGCGCTGCCGATGCGATATCGGAGGCACCTCCGGCCGACGAGACTTCCCGCGTCGAGCGCGCCGCGGCGCAGACCGACGAGACGGCAAGTTGGTTGACGCGCACGATGAACTCGCCCGGCATGCGCAACGCCGCCCTCGTACTGGTGCTGCTGTTCATCTGCGTCATCGGCATCCTGACGACGGGTGACCTCGGCGAGAACCTGTTTGCCCGCAAGAGCAACATCCTGACCATCCTGCGCCTCGGGGCGACCACAGGCGTCGTCAGCATCGGCATGACGTTCGTCATCATCGGTGGCGGCATCGACCTCTCAGTTGGGGCAATCGTCGCTCTGGCGTCGGTATGGGCGACCACGGTCGCGACGCAGGACTACGGACCCGCCGGGATCGTGCTGACGGCGGTTGCCGTCGGTACGGCGGCCGGCGTCATCAACGGGGTACTCGTCGCGTACGGGCGGATGGCGCCGTTCATCGCGACGCTCGCGATGCTGGTGTCCGCGCGTGGCCTGGCCGAGGAGATGTCCGGCCGCAAGACCCAAACGGTCACCCGGCAGGGGTTCAACGACTTCTTCCAGGCGGAGCCGTTCGGCATCCCGGCGCTCGTCATCATGTTCGCGGTCGTGGCGCTGATCGGCTGGCTGATCCTCAACCGCACGACCTTCGGTCGCCGGACGTTCGCGATCGGCGGCAACAGCGAAGCGGCGCGCCTGGCCGGCATCAACGTCAAGCGGCACACCCTGCTGCTCTATGCGCTTCTCGGCTTCTGCTGCGGCATCGCCGCGGTGATGATCTTGGCGAGGACGACGACCGGCACCAGCACGCACGGTCTGGGCTACGAGCTCGACGCGATCGCCGCGGTCGTCATCGGCGGCACCATCCTCTCCGGCGGCCGCGGCACCATCGCGGGCACGGTCATCGGCGTTCTCATCTTCGCGGCGGTCAACAACATCTTCGCGTTGAACAACTACACGACGTCGAAGCAGGCCATCGCCAAAGGCTTGATCATCGTCGCCGCTGTCCTGTTCCAGCAGCGGATCAATCGCAACAGTCGTTCCACCTAGCACCACACAGATGCCGCCGACTCCGACGGTCTGTACTGCCCTCACCCACCGCAATAAGGAGATGCAATGAGCAAGGAAGAAATGAACCCCAGCGGCTTCGGTCGTCGAGGATTCCTCCTCGGTGCGGGAGCAGTAGGCGCAGGTGCCGTACTCGCCGGCTGCACGAGCAACGATGACAAGAAGGACGCCAAGCCGGCCGCAGCCACGAACGCCGCAGCACCGGCAGCCGGCAACGAGGCGGAGGGCAAGAAGTTCACCCTCGGGTTCTCTGCACCAGCAGCCGACCACGGCTGGATCGCCGCCATCACCAACAACGCCAAGGACACGGCGGGTAAGTACAAGGACATCACCTTCAAGGCGACCGAAGGCACCAACGACCTCAACCTGCAGATTTCTCAGGTGGAGACGCTGATCAACGACAAGGTCGGCGTACTCGTGATCCTGCCGCACGACGGCAAGGCGCTGACGGCGATCGGTCGCAAGGCGATGGACGCCGGCATTCCGGTGATCAACCTCGACCGAATCTTCGACTCGCCGTTGGCTTACCGGACGCACATCGCCGGTGACAACTACGGCATGGGCGTGGCGGCAGGCAACTACGTCGCCAAGGTGCTGAAGGAAAAGGGTGTCTCTGGCGCGGATGCAAAGATCGGTGAGATCGCCGGCATCCCGAGCCTGCCGCTCACCGTTGACCGGAGCAAGGGCTTTGCGGATGCACTTGGCGCATCGGGTTACAAGGTCACGAACAGCGTGCCGGCGGCCTTCACCGTTGAATCAGGTAGCACCGCGGCGACCCAGATGCTGCAGGCGGCACCGAAGCTCAACGCCATCTGGAACCACGATGACGACCAGGGCGTGGGCGTGCTTGCCGCAATCAAGCAGGCCAACCGCAGCGAGTTCTTCATGGTCGGTGGCGCGGGCTCGCGCGACGCGATGGACCTGATCAAGGCCGACAACAGTGTGCTGAAGGCGACGGTGACCTACAGCCCGTCGATGGCGTCGTCCGCCATCAAGCTCGCCCGCCTGCTCGCCAACGGCCATGGGATGGGCGACCTGGTCGAAAAGGACGTGCCGAAGATCATCATTCTGTCATCGGCGACCATCACCAAGGACAACGTCGACAGCTATCTCGACACGGGCTTCAAGTCCTAGCAGGGGATCAACGCGAACGAGGGCGAGGAGCCGCACCGATGACACAAGGACAGACCGGCATGTCCGGCGGACGGGCTGCGCGCGACGGTCAGCGCAGCATCGGCGTCGGCATGGTCGGTTACGCCTTCATGGGTGCGGCGCACTCGCAGGCATGGCGCAGCGTCGGGCGGGTCTTCGACCTGCCCGTCGCCGCGGCCATGACCGCGATCTGCGGCCGCGACGAGAAGAAGCTTGCCGAAGCGGCCGACCGGTACGGCTGGATGTCCTGCGAGACCGATTGGCGCCGGCTGATCGAACGCGATGACATCCACCTGGTCGACGTGTGCACACCTGGCTCGAGCCACGCCGAGATTGCGATCGCGGCACTCGAGGCCGGCAAGCATGTTCTGTGCGAGAAGCCGCTCGCCAACACCGTCGACGAGGCGGTGGCCATGGTCACGGCCGCGGAGAAGGCGAAGCTCCGCGGCGTACGCAGCATGGTCGCCTTCAACTACCGCCGGGTGCCGGCCCTCGCGCTGGCGCGGCAACTGATCGAATCAGGCCGGCTGGGCACCATCCGGCACGTGCGTGCCATCTATCTGCAGGACTGGATCGTCGACCCGGACTTCCCGCTCGTCTGGCGGCTGCAGGCCGACCAGGCGGGCTCCGGCGCGCTGGGAGACCTTGGCGCGCACATCGTCGACATCGCGCAGTACCTGACGGGCGACCGCATCATCGGCGTCTCGGCGCTCACCGAAACGTTCGTGAAGAAGCGGCCCCTGCCGACGTCGTCATCCGGTCTGGTTGCAACGGCTGGTGCGCAGTACGGCGATGTGACCGTCGACGACGCGGCGGTCTTCATCGCCCGCTTCGGCGGCGGCGCGGTCGGGACGTTCGAGGCGACCCGATTCGCTACCGGGCGCAAGAACGGTATGCGCATCGAGGTCAACGGCGACGGCGGCACGATCGCCTTCGAGTTCGAGTCGATGAACGAGCTGCAGTTCTACGACGCGTCAGAACCCACCGCAACGCAAGGCTTTCGCCGCATCCTGGTCACCGAGGGCGAGCACCCCTACATGTCGGCGTGGTGGCCGCCGGGGCACATCATCGGCTACGAGCACACGTTCACCCATGAGCTGCGCGACCTGCTCGAGGCGATTGGCGCGGACACCGACCCGACGCCGTCCTTCGCGGACGGACTCGTCGTGCAGCACATTCTCGGCGCGGTGGCCGACAGCGCCGCCCACGAATCACGATGGACCGTCGTACCGTCTGGGGAGTAGCACGCGCCGCGCCGCCCACTGATGCCCGAGGAGAGAGCATGACCCGTCCGATCACCCTGTTCACCGGTCAGTGGGCGGACCTGCCGCTCGAGGAAGTCGCGCGGCTCGCGTCCGAATGGGGCTACGACGGCCTCGAGTTGGCGTGCTGGGGCGACCACTTCGAGGTCGACAAGGCGGTGTCCGACGACTCCTACGTCCAAGGGCGGCACGACCTGCTCGCCAAGTACGACCTCAAGGTCTGGGCCATTTCCAACCATCTGGTCGGGCAAGCCGTCTGCGACATCATCGACGAGCGGCACAAAGGGATCCTGCCCTCACGCATCTGGGGCGACGGTGATGGTGAGGGCGTTCGCCAGCGCGCCGCCGCGGAGATGAAGGACACCGCTCGCGCGGCGCAGAAGCTCGGCGTCGACGTCGTCATCGGCTTCACCGGGTCGAGCATCTGGCACACCGTCGCGATGTTCCCGCCCGCCTCGCAGGCCATGATCGATGCCGGCTACCAGGATTTTGCCGACCGCTGGAACCCAATCCTCGATGTCTTCGACGAGGTCGGCGTGAAGTTCGCCCATGAGGTGCACCCGAGCGAGATCGCCTACGACTACTGGACGACGGTGCGCACCCTCGAAGCGATCGACCACCGGCCGGCGTTCGGCCTCAACTGGGACCCCAGCCACTTCGTCTGGCAGGACCTCGACCCGGTCGGCTTCCTCTGGGACTTCAAGGACCGGATCTACCACGTCGACTGCAAGGACGCGAAGCGTCAGGTCGGCAACGGACGCAACGGCCGGTTGGGCTCGCACCTCGCCTGGGCCGATCCCCGCCGAGGCTGGGACTTCGTCTCGACCGGGCACGGCGACGTACCGTGGGAAGCCTGTTTCCGGATGCTCAACACCATCGGGTACGACGGACCGATCAGCATCGAGTGGGAGGACGCCGGTATGGACCGGCTCGCCGGGGCACCCGACGCACTCGAGTTCGTGAAGCGCAACGCACTGTCCGCGCCGACCGCGTCGTTCGACGCGGCGTTCTCCTCAGGCGACTGACGCGTTCGCCCCGGCCCCAGGTTCGGCGCGGCAGCGTAGTTGATCTGTGGCACCGTCGATCTTCGGTCACGCTCGCCACAAGATCAACTTTGCCACAGATCATCTCGATGCGAGCCGCCGAATAACCGGACGAGGGTGTTCTAACTCTGCGGGTCGTAGCCGAACTCCCGCAGCTCCTGTGAGCAGCGGCAGGCGCCGCGGAAGGCAAATACCAATCGACACGGACTAGCCGATAGCGACTCCGGGACGCCGGCCCAGCAGTTGCGGGATCGTCCGCACCGCGATTGCCAGCTCGGCCAGATCGGACTCGACGAGCGCCTGCGGTCCGTCGCACAAGGCGGTCTCCGGATGCGGGTGTACGTCGACCATCACGGCGTCCGCGCCGATCGCCATCGCGGCCCGGGCGAGCGGCACCACGAGGTCCTTGCGGCCCGCCGAGTGCGACGGGTCGACGATGATCGGCAAGTGGCTCATCGAGCGGATCATCGGCACCGCCGAGATGTCGAGGGTGTTGCGCGTCGACGGGTCGAACGACCGAATCCCCCGCTCGCACAGGACGATCTGCAGGTTGCCGCGCTGCGCGATGTACTCCGCGGCCATCAGCCATTCCTCCAGCGTCGCGGTGAGGCCGCGCTTGAGCATCACCGGTTTGTCGGTCGAGCCGACCGCCTGCAGCAGCGCGAAGTTCTGCATGTTGCGGGTGCCAACCTGCAGCATGTCGGCGTACGACGCAACGAGCTCGACGTCGCGGGCGTCGACGACCTCGGTGACCACCGGCATGCCGGTCTGCTCGCGGACGTCGGCGAGAATCTTCAGCCCCGCCTCGCCGAGCCCCTGGAAGGCGTACGGCGACGTGCGCGGCTTGTAGGCACCCCCGCGCAGCAGAGTGGCACCGGCGCGCTGCGCCATCAGCGCGGCGTCGAGCGTCTGCTGCGCGTCCTCGACGGCGCACGGCCCGGCGATCAACGTAAAGGTGTCCGGCCCGATCGGTACGCCGCCGACGAGAATCGTCGAGGTCTCCGGGTGGTGCTCGCGGGAGACGAGCTTGTACGGCTTGCTGATCCGGATGACCTCGCGCACGCCCGGGAGGCTCGCCAGGTTGAGGGACTGGAACTGCTCGATGTCACCGACCAGGCCGACGATCGTGCGCGAGACACCGCGGCTGACGAACGCCGAGCCGCCTGCCGTCTCGACGAGAGAGACCACTGCCTCGATCTCGGCCGGACCGGCCTCGGGACCCATGACGACGACCATCTGTGCGTCCTTTCACTGGCACTGCGCTGTAGGGAGCAGACTCTGTGGGCACGAAAAAACCCCGGGCGGCATGCCCGGGGTCCGTTGTGGTGAAGGTGGCTACACGCGAGCGTGCGCACCGGCACCGGGTCGACCCGGGCTGGGCGCATACCAAAACACGTAGCTGGTGTTCACGGGGTGACTGTAGCGCGGTCCCGGCGGCCTCACCGCAGGTTTGTCAAAGCCAGAGCTGCGCGTGAGCGCGGATTCCAGCTCAGAGTTTGTCAAAGTGATCGATTTCACGCGGCGACGGCGACCGATCCGCGCTTCGGAGTGAGCAGGAACGCGGCGAGGTAGAGCAGGCCGGCCAGGATCAGCAGGTTGCGGTAGCCGGTGAGCAGGCCCAGGTACTCGAGGCAGCCGCCGACCATCGCGCCGAGGATGTTGACGGCGAACGCGGCCCGGGAGTCGTCGCTGACGGCGAACCGCTTCGAGAACGCGACGTTGGCGAGGAACACCGGAGTGAACGCGAGCGCAACCGCAGCAATGAGCCGCGGCAGCACGCCAAGACTGAGCAGAGCGGAGTTCGGTACGGCGTACGCGAGCAACAGTGCGGCGGCGATGCCTGCGTACACGACCGGCAGCGGGGGAGTCTTGAACCGCCTCGTCACCTCGACGGCGAGCAGCACCGCCAGCAGTACGCCGGTGAAGACGATCGCGTTGACCACCCAGGTCGTGCCGAACAGCAGGGCGAACGAGCTGACGTTCTTGGTCTCCAGCAGCAGGAACGCAGCACCCATGAAGAACAGGTCGACGTACGACCGCATGCCCGTGAACGGACCGGCCAGTGCCCGGACGAGCAACAGGCTGACCAGCAGGATCGCGGCGAGCGCGCCGAGGTAGATCCTCGGGAGGGTGTTGCCGAAGAAGTAGACGAACGGCCGGTCGTCGGTCGCCGGCGCGGTGCGCTTGGCCGCGAGCGGCGGTTCGTCGGGGTTACACGACTGGTCCGCCTCGGTGATGCCGGCCGAGATGACCGCCTGCGCACCACCGATGCGGTCGACGCACGGGTCATGTCCGAAGACGTCGGCAAGGGTGCCGCCGAGCCGGTCGATCAACCGGTTCTCGCGGTAGTAGTTGTACATCGAGAAGCCGCCACCGACCGCGAGGTGGTCCTTTGCCGCCTCGACCGCACCCTTGGTGAACAGGAACGACTCGAGCCGAATGGCACTCGCGCCGTTGACCAGCACCAGTGAGTCAGGCAGCGCGAACAGGATGAGGTCGTACTTGGTGTCCGACTGTTCGAGGAACGCCCGGCCGTCATTGATGTGTACGTCGACGTTCGGGTCGGCGTACGGCTGGTTGGGGTGGATCTCCCGGCCGATCTGGTACATGCGCGGGTCGATCTCGACAGCGTCGACATGCTTCGCGCCTTTGGACAGCGCGATGGCGACGTCGCCACCGGACCCGGCGCCGACGATGAGGACGTTGTTCAGCGTGTTGTTCGGAAAGCGCTCGTAGGCCTTGCGGTACTGCGGCTCGTCGCGCAGCCGGGCCTCGACGGTGCGGACCTCCTGGTGCGGCACCCCGTTGACGTCGATCCGGGTGCGGGGCCCGTCTTCGGCGGGCGAGTAGAGCTGCGCGGTCTTGACCTTGTAGTACGGCGACCAGGTGATCCCGCTGGCGGCGCTTTCGGCGCCGAGCAGGAGGACGACGAAAGCGGCGGCCAGAACGCCCAGGCCGGGGCCGACTCGTACGCCGCCGGGAACACGGAGATCGGGCAGCAACAGCGCGACGAACGCGAGCGCGACGATGACGCCCCAGGCCACCGACGGCGCACGCAGGAATGACATCGCGGTGAACGCGAGAATGCCGACGATGCTGCCCATCAGGTCGATCCGGTACGCCGACAGGGGATCCATGCCCTTGAAGCAGCGACCGACCGCTTCCGCCGGGCCGATCAGAATGACGGCGACGGCGATGAAGATCAGCGGCAGGGTGATCCAGACCGGCGGGCCGGTGGCGTCGGTGCTGGTGAAGTAGATGATGTCGCTGCTCGTGCGGTTGATCTTCACCGGCGCGAACCGGACGAACGCCACGAGCAGGGCGAGGATGACCGGCGACCAGGGGATCATGCTGAAGTCGGTGCGGGCCACCAGGAAGCCCAGGCCGATGCCGAGGAACGACCCCAGCAGCACGAAGTTGCTGAAGTACGACAAGTGCAGGACGTTCGATCCAAGCCAGCGGATCAGTGCCAGCTCCAGGAAGAGCATGAGCGCGCTGGAGAGCAAGAGGCGGTGCGTCGTACGCAAGGGATCACCTGTCGGTCGTCTGATGCGGCCGCTCACTCTGCCATGCACGGGCCGCGAACGAGAACGCACGGCCACGTGTCGTGCGTCACCAACGCGTCCGGCCACCGGAATGGGATGATCCCCGGCATGTCGAGCGAACCGAGCCGAGTGCCCCCGGGGCAGTACGTCCCCCGCGGGTGGCCGGTCCTGCACTACGGCTCAATCCCGAAGTTCCGGCCGGAGCGGTGGGATTTCCGGATCTTCGGCGCGGTCGAGGCCGAACGTACCTTCGACTGGGATGCGTTCTGCGCGCTGCCTACTGCGGACGTGCAGGCCGACTTCCACTGCGTCACCAAGTTCACGACGCTGGACAACATGTGGCAGGGGGTCGCGACGCGGACGCTGCTCGACGCCGTCCCGCCTGACCCGGCGACGACCAACGTCATGGTCTGGGGGGAGTACGGCTACTCGGCCAACATGCGGTTGGCGGACTTCGCCGACAGCCAGGCGCTGTTCGCGACGCATCACAACGGAGCTCCGCTGACGCCCGATCACGGCTATCCCCTGCGGCTCGTCGTGCCGCATCTGTATGCCTGGAAGGGCCCGAAGTGGGCCAGGGGAATCGAGTACCTCACGAGTGACCGACGCGGGTTCTGGGAGGAACGCGGCTACCACAACCGGGCCGATCCCTGGACCGAGCAGCGCTTCTCCTACGAAGAGGCACCGGACGACGGGCCGGAGCTCGGCGGTCTCTGATGCAGCCCGAGACGAACAGCTCGTCTTGCGTGGGGTTCCCTGCCGAGAGCGCCTGAGCCGCGCGGGTTCTTGACTAACACCTGCAGCGCTTCCGCGCCGATCGCGCGTGCGTAGGCAAGTCCGGTCTTGACCAGGCCGCCCGCCATGAAGACATGCGCCCCGACAGGGGAGAGGGCCGGCCCTAGAACAGGTAGATGGTCACCGTGCTGCCGGCAGGCACGAGGACGCCGGTTGCGGGTCGCTGGTCGATGACCGTGCCACCCTTTCGGCCCGGGTAGTCGACGAGGATCACCTTCAGCCCGAGCGACTTCAGCCTGGCCACCGCCTTGGTCCGTGAGAGTCCGAGCACCTTGGGCATCGCGACCGGAGCCGGGCCCTTCGAAACGGTGAGGGTCACCTTCTCGCCGCGGAACAGCGTGCCCGTGGCGGGTGCCTGCGAGAAAACGAGGCCAGCCTTGATCTTCGAGCTGTAGGCGTCCTTGCGGATAGGGACGAGACCGGCCTTGGTGATGGCCGCAGCCGCGACGTCGTACGTCGTACCGGCCTTGATGACGGGCACGACGATCGGCTTCTTGCCCGTGCTGATCACGAGCGCAACGGAGGAGTCGCGCTGCGCGTCGGTGCCCGCCACGGGGTTGGACGAGATGACCAGGCCCTCGGCGATCTTCTCGTCGTTCTGCTCCGTGATGGTGTTCTTGAGTTTCGCGCTGGTCAGCACCTCGATCGCCCGAGCGCGGGTGAGGCCGGCAACAATCGGTACGACAACGACGTTCGGCCCGCGGGAGACGACCAACTTGACGGGAGAGCCCTTGGCCGCTTTCTCCAGGGGCTTGGGGTCCTGGTCGAACACCACGCCGGCTTTGACCGTCTCGTTGAATACCTCCGTCTTCGTGATGCCGACGAAGCCCTCCTCTTCGAGCCGGAGCTTGGCGATCTCGAAGGTGGCGCCACTCACGTCGAGTGTCACCAGCTCGGGCACGACCACCGCGGAGCTCTGTGGTGTTTGCGCGGCCGACGCCGACGGTGACGCAGCCGGCTCGGCGCCGGAACGCTTCTTCTTACCTGTGTCCGTCAGACCCATCTGCCAGCCGACGATCGCGGTGACGAGCAGAACCAACGCGATCACACCGGCAGCGATCGGGCCGCGCCGTGAGCGCCGCCGGCGTACCGCAGCAACGACAGGTGGTCGACCCGCCGGTGCCCGGAGCACGCGGGTGAAGTTCGCCTGCGCGGCGCCGCGCGATTCGGGCAGCGGCGTGATCGTCGTCAGTGCATCGGGCAGCGGTCGCAGCAGGGTCGTGGCGCCGGCCTTCGACACCGCCTGCTGCGCGCGGCGTACACCGACGAGCAGGTCGCGCGCGGTCGCCGGGCGAGCATCAGGGTCGCGGTGGGTCGCCCGGAGAATGACCTCGTCGAGTTCGGGCGGGATGCCTGTCAGGATGCTCGACGGCGCAGGCACCGAATCGTTGACGTGCCGGTAGGCGACGGACAGGGGAGTGTCGCCGTCGTACGGCGGCGCGCCGGTCAGCAGCTCGAAGAGCACGATCCCGGCGGAGTAGACGTCGCTGCGCGGGTCGGCGCGGCCGGTCGAGACCTGCTCGGGCGCGAGATAGGACACCGTGCCGATGAGCAGCCCAGTGGTCGTCATGCCGGTGGTCTCGACAGCGCGGGCGAGGCCGAAGTCGGCGACCTTCACCCGCCCGTCGGAGCTGATCAGGATGTTCTCGGGCTTGACGTCGCGGTGCACGAGGCCGGCGTCGTGCGCTGCGGCGAGCGCGTGCAGCACCGGCTCCATGATGCCGAGCGCGGCGGCGGGGGAGAGCCGGCCCTCGGCGCGCAGGCGTTCGCGCAAGGTGCCGCCATCGATGTGCTCCATCACGAGGAATACCCGGCCGGCGTCGGCGCCCTGGTCGTAGATCGCGACGACGTTCGGGTCGGACAGCCGGGCTGCGGCCTTGGCCTCGCGGTGGAAGCGGCCGACGAACGCGTCGTCCTCGGCGAGCGACTGGTGCATCACCTTGATCGCGACGATCCGGTCGAGCCGGGTGTCGAAGCCGGTGTAGACGGTCGCCATTCCGCCGCGCGCCACGCGGGCGTCTACCCGGTAGCGCCCGTCGAAGAGTTGGCCGATCAGCGGATCAGCGGTGGTGAGGTCCACGAGCGCCCAGTCTACGGGCGACTCGTCGGTCAGCCCCGTCGGAACCGCCGTTGGAGGACCAGGATATTGCTGACGTAGCTCTTCGTACTGGCGTACTCCCCGTTGTTCTTGACCGAAGCAAGCCCCTGGTAGTAGCCAGCCAACGCCGCCTTCTGCGTGCTCGTCATGCGTAGCAGCAGCGCGAGGAAGCGCACGCCGGCAATGACGTTGTCCTCGACCTTGGACAGGTTGAGCGGCCTGCCCACGATATTTCTGCTCATCCAGCGCCCGGTGTCCGGCATCACCTGCATCGCGCCAATGGCGCCCGCGCTCGAAACGACATCCTGCTGAAAGCCCGACTCCTGCCAGGCGAGTGCCAGCGCGAGGTGCGGGTCGACGCC
>JBDSAK010000012.1:0-11695 GCA_039922195.1 Mycobacteriales bacterium | reverse complement strand
AGCCTGCCGGCGTACGTCGTCAGCTCCGGCGGCGTGCTGAAGGTGCCGTACAACGGGTCGGTCGCCCGGCTGTCGTTTCACCCGAAGGCCGCGGCCAAGGTCCGGCGCTGGCTCAAGAACGGCGAGTTCGACGTCGTACACATCCACGAGCCCGTTGCCCCGAGCACGAGCGTTCTCGCGTTGCTGCAGATCAAGGACGAACCCATCGTCGGCACGTTCCACACCTCGATGATCCGCTCGCGCGGCCTGGAGTTCTGGCGCCCGTCGCTGGCGCCGTTCCTGGCGAAGATCGTGGCCCGCATCGCGGTGAGCCACGCCGCACGTCGCTACATCGTCGAGCACGTCGGCGGCGGGGTGATCCTGATCCCCAACGGCGTGTCGGTCACGCACTTCTCGCAAGCCGAGCCGCTGCCGGGTTGGCCGTCGGGCGCGGCGGCGCTCGATGGGGGAGACATCGGCTTCCTCGGCCGGATCGATGAACCTCGCAAGGGTTTGCCGGTACTGCTCGCCGCGTTCGGGACGCTCCTCGAGACGCGGCCGAACGCGCGCCTGCTCGTGGCGGGACCCGGCGATGTCGACGAGGTGACCGAGGATCTGGACCCGGCGATCCGTGCGCGCATCACGTTCCTCGGCATGGTGAGTGAGGTCGACAAGGCGCGCGCGCTGCGGTCGGTCGACATCTACTGCGCGCCCAACACCGGCGGGGAAAGCTTCGGCATCGTGCTGCTCGAGGCCATGGCCGCCGGCGCTCCGGTCGTCGCCAGCGACCTCGACGCGTTCCGGCGCGTCCTCGACGACGGCAGTGCCGCGCGGCTCTTTCCGGCCGAGGATGCCGGAGCGCTCGCCAAGGCGCTCGACGGGCTGCTGGAGGACCCCGGGGCGCGGGCCGAGCTGACCGAGCGAGGGTCGGACGTGGTCCGCCGATATGACTGGCCGGTCGTCGCCTCGGCGATCGTCGACGTCTACGAGACGGTGATCGCGGCGACTCCGCGACGCTGACCAACTGTATCGCTTGACGCTATATCAAGTAATGATATAGTTCGAGGATGACCAACCGCACCCCCGCCTCGTTCCTGCCGCTTCCCCAGGCGCAGTTCCACGTGCTCGTCGCCCTCACCGACGGAGAGAGTCACGGGTACGCGATCATGCAGGCGGTCGAGAGCTCGTCGAACGGGATCGTTCGCATGGGGCCGGCGACGCTCTACGGCACGCTGAAGCGGCTGGTCGACCAGGGCTTCGCCGAGGAGGTGTCGCGCCGGCCGGCGACTGATGACGATCAGCGCCGTCGCTACTACCGACTCACTGACCGCGGCCAGCGCGTGTGCGCGGCCGAGGCCGAGCGGCTTGCCACGTTGGTGCGCATCACCCGGACCAACCTGCAGCCCGGGGTGGCGTAGCCATGCCGAGTTCGCACGCGATCTACCGATCCCTGGTCCGCCTGTACCCCCGCGACTTTCGCCAGGAGTACGGGCGCGATCTCGTGCAGCACCATGCCGACCTCGTCACCGGCCGAGGGCTCAGGGCGGCATGGACCCTGACCGGTATCGATCTCATCGTCACGCTTCCCCGCTACCGACTGGAGACCCTGATGAACGAGCAGCGCAGCACCACCGCACTCACTGCCGCGATCACACTGCTCGCCACGGGTGGCGTCGTGAGCGTGCTCGCTGGTCTCTACCCCGGCGTGCTGCTGCTCGGCGCCGCGATCCTGCTCGCCGTTGCGCAGCGCAGTGCCCTCGCGCGGGCGATCCGGACGCCAGACTCGAATCAACGCCGGCGCCGGCTGGGAACCGCGATGGTCCTGGCCGTGATCTTCGTCGTGTGCTACGGCGTCTATGTGCTGGTCATCGGAGACCGCTGGACGCTGCGCGAGACGGCGCTGGCGCTGGTCGGTACGACGGCAATGGTCGGCGCCGTCGTCTTCGCCATCGTCGGGGTGCTGACCCCGAGATCGGCAGACGCAGACGCGCATCGCGGCATGCCCGTCGTCTGAGGTCCCGAGGCAGCCCCGTCCACGGCGTCAATTCGGACTAGCCCCGGCGCGCTCGAAGGCTGGCATGCTGGCCGGGTGATGTCGCGATGACGAAGCTGATTGCCGTAGTTGCTGTGCTGCTGTTCGTCGTGACGTATGTGTCCTGGATCGCGAGCCGGATCGACCGGCTGACGGCCCGCGTCGAGGCCGCCTGGGCCTCACTGGACGCGCAACTCGTCCGGCGCGCCGCGGCGGCAGCGCAACTGGCGGCGTACGAGCGCAGGCATGGTGGCCTGGCCGACGACAAGCTCAAGCCGATGGAGTACGCCGCGGCGGCAGCCCGCACGGCAGCGGCCGCGGATCGACAAGATGCGGAAAACGACCTGACACGCGGCATCCGCGCGGCGCTCGCGACGGGCGCGCTGCGCGGGACGCGGGCGGATGACCTGTTCGTCGACCTGCGTGATTCCTCGACGAAGGCCGACTTCGCCCGGCAGTTCTACAACGATGCGGTACGCGACAACGGGAGTCTGCGCCGGAAGTACCTGTGCCGGCTGTTGTGCGCGTTCCGGCGGGACCCGGTGCGCGGATACTTCGAGATCGCGGACACGGCGATCGTCGCTGAGCGTGGCCGGAGCGAGGTTTCCGAAGGGCTCGGCTGAGTTGCGCCCCCAGCGCTGAAGACTGCAATACCGTGTCCGGGACCGCTACCTGCCCTTGGGAGACCTGATCTTGCTGTTCCGCCGCCGCAGGGCGCTAGCCCTCGCCGCTGTCCTTCTGATCGCCTCGACCCCCGCCTGCAGCAGCAAGAAGAAGAAGCAAGCCGCGCCAACCCCGAGCCCCGTCCCGTCGACCGCGGCGCCGTCGGCGGTCTCGAGCACGCCCGGTCCGTCCCCGACACCGAGCGTCAGCCAGTCCACGCCGCCACCGCCGCCGCCGAGTCCGGCGCCGCCCAAGGTCGAGGTTCCCGCCGGGCACCCGTTCACCGGAGGCAACGAGCCGATCGGTCCCGTCGTCGTGGTGAAGGTCGACAACGCACATGCGGCGTTGCCGCAGAGCGGTCTCGACGACGCCGACATCATCTACCAGGAGGGCATCGAGGCGGGCTACACGCGACTTGCCGCCGTCTACTCCACCAAACGGCCGACGTACGTCGGGCCGGTGCGCAGCGCGCGCGAGACCGACATCGAGTTGCTCGCGCAGTACGGCAAGGTCGTCCTCGCGTTCGCCGGCGCGAACCGGATCATCTACAAGCTGGTGAAGCGGGCCAACCTGGTCAACGGCACGTACGACGACGTGCTCTCGGCGTACCGACTGGCTCCGGGCCGCCGGCGCCCGTACAGCACCTTCGTGTCGATCCCGAAGATGATGGCGCAGCGAAAGGGAGACAACGCCAAAGACGTCGGATTCCGTTTTGGCAGCTCCCGGTCACCGTCGTCAGCCGCCACCAGTGTCTTGGTGCGCTGGCAGAGCGAGACCAACACGGTGAAGTACGACAGGGCCACGCGCCGCTGGACGGTCTACATCGGCAGCCGCCGGCAGGTGACCGTCGACAACGTGATCGTGCAGTACGTGAAGCTCAAGCGAACGGGCTTCACCGACGCCGCCGGCAACTACACCCCGCTGACGCGCACGCTCGGCTCGGGCAAGGTCATGCTCTTCCGCGACGGGCGCGCGGTCGATGGCACGTGGCACCGCCAGTACATGAAGAGTCCGACGATCATGCTGGACAGCAAGCGGCAGAAGATGCTGCTGCGGCCCGGTACGACGTTCGTCATGCTGCTCCCGAATACCCAGAGCATCTCGATCAGCTGACCGGCGGCGCGGGTAACGCGTTCGCTGTGCGGCTGGCACCCGCCGTACCATGGGCCTGTCGCGCGTTGTGCGCGGCAGCCTGACTCCCCGCACCGAAGAGGTCGCAGCGATGTCGTCCAACCTGCCGGAGCCCGCCCCGACCACCGGCACTGCGCGGGTCAAGCGCGGCATGGCGGAAATGCTCAAAGGTGGCGTCATCATGGATGTCGTCACGCCCGAACAGGCCAAGATCGCCGAGGACGCCGGCGCGGTCGCCGTCATGGCGCTCGAGCGCGTGCCCGCCGACATCCGGCGCGACGGCGGGGTGGCGCGAATGAGTGACCCCGACAGGATTGACGGGATCATCGCCGCGGTCTCGATCCCGGTGATGGCGAAGGCGCGCATCGGCCACTTCGTCGAGGCCCAGGTGCTGCAGTCGCTCGGTGTGGACTACATCGACGAATCCGAGGTGCTCACGCCGGCCGACGAGGCGCACCACATCGACAAGTGGCAGTTCACCGCGCCATTCGTCTGCGGCGCGACAAATCTCGGGGAGGCGTTGCGCCGCATCGGCGAAGGGGCCGCGATGATTCGCTCTAAGGGCGAGGCCGGCACGGGCAACGTCGTTGAAGCGACGCGCCACATGCGCCAGATCAAGGCCGACATCCGCGCCCTGGCCACCATGGACGAGTCCGAGCTGTACGCCGCGGCGAAGGAGTTGCGCGCGCCGCTCGAACTCGTCCGCGAAGTCGCGTCGCTCGGCAAGCTGCCCGTCGTGCTCTTCACCGCCGGCGGCATCGCCACTCCCGCCGACGCCGCGATGATGATGCAGCTCGGCGCCGAAGGCGTCTTCGTGGGATCGGGGATCTTCAAGTCCGGCGACCCGTCGGCGCGCGCGAAGGCGATCGTCGAGGCGACGACCTTCTGCCACGAGCCGGACGTCATCGCCAAGGTCTCCCGCGGTCTCGGTGAAGCGATGGTCGGCATCAACCTCGACACCCTGGCGCCTGAGCAACGGCTTGCCACGCGCGGCTGGTGACGGCCCGACTGACTCCGCGGATCGGCGTACTCGCCCTGCAGGGCGACGTCCGCGAGCACGCCCGGATGCTGACGGCAGTGGGCGCTTCCCCTGTCGAGGTACGCCGCCCCGCTGACCTGGATTCGGTCGACGGTCTGGTGATTCCCGGCGGCGAGTCGACGACGATCGGCATGCTGGCGCACACCTTCGGGCTGCTGCGGCCACTGCGCGCCGCGGTCGCCGCCGGGCTGCCGGCGTACGGCTCCTGCGCCGGGATGATCCTGCTGGCGTCCGGCGTACTCGACGGCCGCCCCGATCAGCCGCTCATCGGCGGCCTCGACATCACCGTGCGGCGCAACGCCTTCGGCCGCCAGGTCGACTCCTTCGAGGCGGACGTCGACATGGCGGGCGTTGATGGGGGACCGGTGCACGCAGTCTTCATCCGCGCGCCCTGGGTCGAGACGTGCGGCGACGGCGTCGAGGTGGTCGCGCGCGCGGCGGATAGGATCGTCGCGGTCCGGCAGGGGGATGTGCTGGCCACGTCCTTCCACCCCGAGCTGACCGACGACGTACGGGTGCACGGGCTCTTCGCAGACATGGTGCGCGCCGCGGGGCGGCGTACCGCTCGGCCTGAATCGGATCGGCGCGACAAGGAGACACAGTGAGCGGCCATTCCAAGTGGGCGACGACCAAGCACCAGAAGGGCGTCAAGGACCAGCGCCGCGGCAAGCTGTTCGCCAAGCTCATCAAGAACATCGAGGTCGCCGCGCGCACCGGCGGCGGTGACATCTCCGGCAACCCGACGCTGGCCGACGCCATCACCAAGGCGAAGCAGACCTCGGTGCCCAGCGACAACATCGACCGCGCAGTCAAGCGTGGCTCGGGCGAGCTCGACGGCGGGGTCAATTACGAGTCGATCACCTACGAGGGGTACGGCCCGGGCGGCGTCGCGCTGCTCGTCGAGTGCCTGACCGACAACCGCAACCGGGCCGCGATGGAAGTGCGCACCGCCATGACCCGCAACGGCGGCACGATGGCCGACCCCGGCTCGGTCGCGTATCTGTTCAACCGCAAGGGTGTCTCGCTCGTGCCGAAGGGATCGCTGACCGAGGACGACGTACTCCTGGCCGTCCTCGACGCCGGCGCCGAGGAGGTCAATGACCTGGGGGAGTCGTTCGAGGTTGTGTGTGACTCTGTCGATCTGCACGCCGTCCGGGTCGCCCTGACGTCCGCGGGCATGGAGCCCGACTCCGCCGACATCAACTGGCTACCGGCCGCGGAGATCTCGATCGACGACGCGGACCTGGCGCGAAAGGTGATGCGCCTGGTCGACGCGCTCGAGGACTGCGACGACGTACAGGACGTGTGGGCCAACTTCGACATCACCGACGAGGCCATGGAGTCGGCGTCCGCCTAGTCCGCAGCCCAAGGCAGGCCCCCAGGGCTGCGTGAAATGACTTTTGACCGTGAGGATTCCGGGCTGTCTGAGCGTGGCGATCCACGGTCAGAAGTCATTTCGCGGATTTGTAGGGTTATTCAACCGGACGGTTGACAAGCTGCGTGAACCGGCTTACCTTGTAATCAACCGATTGGTTGAACAAGGAGGAACACGTGGCGGCAGATGCGCTTTCGAGGGTGTTCTCGGCTCTGGCCGATCCCACCCGGCGCGACATGGTCGCTCGGCTCGCCGTCGCCGATGCGACGGTTAACGAGCTGGCCGAGCCGTACGACGTGAGCGTGCAGGCGGTCTCCAAGCATCTGCGGGTGCTCGAGGACGCCGGTCTCGTGAGCCGCAGCCGCGAGGCACAACGCCGCCCCGTGCATCTGGAAGCAGAGGTCTTCGACTTGATGACCAAATGGATCGAGCGCTACCGACGCGAAGCCGAGGAGCGCTACCGCCGCCTCGACGACGTACTCCGTTCGATGCCGGACACCCCGGCCCCCACCCCGACACCCACGACAGGAGAGTCCTCATGACGACCACGACCAAGCACGAGACCGAGATCATCGTCGACCCGAAGGTCCCGCTGGTGCGGATCATCCGTGAATTCGACGCAGCGCCGGAGAAGGTGTTCCGCGCGCATACCGATCCGGAACTGTTCGCGCAGTGGATCGGTCCGCGCGGGATGGACTGCCGGACCGAGAGCTACGACTGCCGGACTGGGGGTGCCTGGCGCTACTACATGACCCGGGAAGGTGAGGAGTACGGCTTCCGCGGCAGCTTCCACGAGGTCCGGCCGAACGAGCTGATCGTGCAGACGTTCAGCTTCGACGGCTTCCCCGATAGCGTCGCGTTGGAGCGGCTCGTCTTGACCGACCTCGGTGACGGCCGCACCCGACTGGAGGCGACTTCGCTGTGCGATTCGTTCGAGGGCCGGGATGCCTTCATCGCGTCCGGCATGGAGACCGGTGTCATCGAGGGCTACCAGAAGCTCGACGAGCTCCTCGCCGGCTAGGCAGGGCAACACCCCAAGCCGAGTGAAATGACTTTTGACCGTGCGGATTCCGCGCTCCCTGAGCGTGACGACTCACGGTCAAAAGTCATTTCGCCGGACTGGGGGGTGGAAACGGCGTGTCGTACGCCGGACTGTCCCGGGTCGCTCATAGGCTGTCGAACGCGTGTTCGGACAGATCGAGGAGACTGAGTGCGGGTACTTGGCGTCGACCCCGGCCTGACGCGGTGCGGCATCGGCGTCGTCGACGGCGGCCGTGGCAGCGCTGTCTCACTGGTCGCAGTCGACGTCATCCGTACGCCGCCCACCGACGACATCGCCATCCGGCTCGTCGCGCTCGAGGTCGCCTTCAACGGCTGGATCGAGCTGCATCAGCCGGACGCGGTGGCGGTCGAGAGGGTCTTCAGCCAGCACAACGTCCGCACGGTCATGGGCACCGCGCAGGCCGGCGCAGTCGCGTTGCTCTGCGCGGCACGGGCCGGGCTGCCGGTCGCGCTGCACACCCCCAGTGAGATCAAAGCCGCGGTCACTGGATCCGGCCGCGCCGACAAGGCGCAGGTGACGACGATGGTCACCAAGCTGCTCGGCTTGTCGTCCCGCCCCTCGCCGGCCGACGCCGCCGACGCGCTCGCGCTCGCGATCTGTCACCTGTGGCGCGGCCCGGCCCAGGCCCGGGTCGCCGCGGCCCTCGCCGCGACATCCCAAGCGGCACGGAGGCCGGCGTGATCGCCAGTGTTCGCGGCCGGGTGAGTGGCGTCTCGCCGGATTCGGCGATCGTCGATGTCGGCGGGGTCGGGCTGCTCGTCTACTGCACGCCGACGACCATCGCCGGGCTGCGCGTCGGCGAGGAGGCCGAGCTGGCGACCTCTCTCATGGTCCGCGAGGACTCCCTCACCCTCTACGGCTTCGCCGACGCCGACGAGCGCGCGGTGTTCGAACTGCTGCAGACCGCCAGTGGAGTCGGGCCGCGGCTCGCCCAGGCGGTGCTCGCCGTACACCGCCCGGACGACGTACGCCGAGCCGTTGCCGGTGAGGACCTCGTCGCGCTGATGCTCGTGCCCGGCATCGGCAAGAAGGGCGCGCAGCGGTTGGTGCTCGAATTGAAGGACCGGATCGGGCCGCCGACCGGCGGATCGCCCGCACAGCGCGCCGGCCGCCCCGCCGACGCGGCCGAGCAGGTCCGCGCCGCGCTGCAGGGCCTGGGCTACTCCGCCCGCGAAGCCGACGACGCCGTTGCCGCGGTGACCTCCACCGACGAGCCCGTCGACGATGTCGCCGCGCTGCTCAAGGCATCGCTGCGCGCCCTGGACCGGCGGTGACCGAGCCGGACGCCGAGCTGCTCTCGGCACTGGCCAGGCCCGACGAGCAGAGTGTCGACGCGAGCCTGCGGCCTAAGTCGCTCGACGAGTTCGTCGGTCAAGAGCGCGTCCGCGAGCAGATCTCGCTTCTCATCCAGGGCGCCACGAGGCGGGGTACGCCGCCGGATCACGTGCTGTTGTCCGGCCCGCCCGGGCTCGGCAAGACCACCCTCGCGATGATCATCGCGGTCGAGCTCGGCACCCAGATCCGCATCACCAGTGGCCCGGCGATCGAGCGGTCCGGTGACATCGTCGCGATGCTCACCGCGTTGTCCGGCGGAGAAGTGCTGTTCATCGACGAGATCCACCGCATCGCCAAGCCGGCCGAGGAGCTGCTCTACTCGGCGATGGAGGACTTCCGCGTCGACGTCGTACTCGGCAAAGGCCCTGGTGCCACGGCGATCCCGCTCGACGTCGCGCCGTTCACGCTGGTCGGCGCGACGACCCGGTCTGGCCTGCTGACCGGCCCGATGCGCGACCGGTTCGGGTTCGTCGGCCACCTCGAGTTCTACTCCGCCGAAGAGCTCGAACGCGTCCTGATGCGCTCGGCCCAGCTCCTCAACATCAGCCTCGACGACGAGGGCCGGGCGGAGATCGCCGGCCGTTCGCGGGGCACTCCGCGCATCGCCAACCGGCTACTGCGCCGGGTGCGCGACTACGCGGAGGTCCGTGCCGACGGAGTCATCACCCGCGAGGTCGCGATGGCGGCGCTGAGCGTCTACGAGGTCGACCTGATCGGGCTCGACCGGCTGGACCGCGCGGTGCTCGACGCCGTCGTACGCCGCTTTGGTGGCGGACCTGTCGGTGTCGGCACGATCGCGGTCGCCGTCGGCGAAGAACCGGAGACCGTCGAGACGGTCGCCGAGCCGTTCCTCGTCCGCGCGGGATTCCTGGCCCGTACGCCGCGTGGTCGCGTCGCGACACCGGCAGCATGGGTGCACCTGGGCCTGCGACCACCAGGTCCGGCAGCCCCGGTCCTGTTCGAGGAGATCTAGCCAGCAGCGAGCAGTACGTCGATCTGCGCGAGGAGTGACTCGGCGATCGAGGTGTCCGCTAGCGGCTCGGTCACGAGTTCGACCATGGCGGGCTCGGCGGCGCGCGGGCGCTTGCGTGCTCGGAGGATCTGGGTCTGGCGCATGGGCGCACCTCCTGGCCGCGGCGGGCTCGATGACAGTTCGTCGGCAGCGCGACCACGCGACCGAAGGGCCGAAGGAGAGATTCGGCGGGCCATTTGGCGGACTACCCGAACTGGCTACGCTGACTGAGCCGCGAGCGGCGCTCGTTGATACCCGCGCGAGCGGATCGGTAGACTGCGCCGCGATGGCCACGACCGGTGTCGTGGCCGCCTGCGCGTCCGGGCTTTGCAGGATGCGCTCACCCGAGAGAGGCACCGACGTTGATCGTGCTTGCCGCCGGAAACAGCAGCAGCAGCGGTTCGGCAGTAGGCAACCTGCTGTTCCTGGCACTGCTCGCGGGCGCGATGTACCTGTTCATCATCCGGCCGCAGCGCACCCGAATGCGCGATGTGACGAAGGCCCAGAAGGCACTCGAGCCAGGTCGTGAAGTCATCTTGTCGTCGGGGATCTACGGAACGGTGCTGCACGTTGAGCAGGACAGGATCGGGCTGGAGATCGCTCCGGGCGTCCAGGTGACCGTCGCGCGCGCCGCTGTGGCACGCGTCGTCGATCCCGTGGTCGCAGCCGAAGAAGCGTCCGACCCCGCTCCGTAACCCTCGAACTCGTCGCGGCAGATCCGCGCCGCCGGCAGACGAAACCAGACCCGCAAAGGGGAAAGCACAGTGGCGACCAAAGGGCAGAACCGCGCGACCGCGGCGCCGCTCCTCGTGATTCTCGCGATCACCGCAATGCTCTACGGCGTGATCGCGCTGAACGGGTGGGGTTTCACGCCGAAGCTCGGTCTCGATCTGCAGGGCGGCACCAGCGTCATCCTCACGCCGAAGACCACAACGGGCGCTGCCGTGACGACATCGTCGGTGCAGAAGGCCGTCGACATCATCCGGCAGCGGATCAACGGCAGCGGCGTCTCCGAAGCAGAGGTGACCCGCGAGGACAAGAACATCCTGGTCTCGATCCCCGGCGCCGACAAGCGCCAACTCGAGCAGGTCGACAAGACCGCGCAGCTGCGTTTCCGGCTGGTGCTCAATACCGCGTCAGGTTCCGCGCAGCCCGCGCCTGCCGCGAGCGCGAGCCCAGACGCGTCGGCCAGCCCGGGTGCGTCGGCGAGTCCATCGGCATCCGCCAGCTCTTCGGCAACGGCCAGCGCACCGCCCTCGGCGAGCGCCAGCGTGTCAACGGCGCCGACCAGTCCGGCGGCATCGAGTGCCAGCCCGACGGCGAACGGCCGCGCGCTGACCGGCGGTCTCGTCGGTCAGGCAAGCGGATCGCCGTCCGCTTCGGCGACGTCCGCCGCACCCTCGTCAAGCGCGGCACCGTCCGCGTCGGCGTCCGCTAGTAGTGCGTCGACGGCCCCTAGTGCGTCCGTCGATCCGAACGCCGCCAACGCGGGCGCCGACCCCAACGCTCTCGACCCGCAGGCTGCGTCGATCCCGGGCATCGCCGAAGCGCTGACGGCGTACGCCACGCTCGACTGCAACAGTGACGACCCGGCCAAGGTGGCCGAAAAGCAAAAGGCAGCCGACTCCGACGCCGACGCGACGAAAGCCATCGCGACCTGCTCGGACGACGGAGCGGAAAAGATGCTCCTCGGCCCGGCGGAGGGCAAGGCGGGGGATACCGGGGTCGGCATGACCGGCACGGACGTCAAAACCGCCACCGCGACGATTCCGGACACCACGTGGTTGGTGAACCTCGAGCTCACCGGTGGTGGCAAGAAGAAGTTCAGCGCGCTCACGAGCGCCAACGTCAACAAGCGGTTCGCGATCGTCCTCGACGGTCTCATCGTGTCGGCCCCCACCATCAACGAGGCGATCACTGGCGGCAGCGCGCAGATCAGCGGCAGCTTCAACAAGAAGTCCGCCAACGATCTCGCGAACGTGCTCAAGTACGGCGCCCTGCCGCTGTCGTTCACCCGGTCGTCGACCGACCAGATCTCCCCGACGCTCGGTAAGAAGTCGCTGCAC
>JBDSAK010000011.1:0-9549 GCA_039922195.1 Mycobacteriales bacterium | reverse complement strand
GATCGGCGTCGTCCACGCGATCCACTCGAGCTCAGCAGCGTCCATGACACCAGTACACCAGTTCACGGGAACGGCACCTGCCCAGAAATGTTTCTCGCATCCACAGGCAGTGGATGGCATCGTGCCTGCACGCAGGCTCGCGGACGGTCGCGCTAGAAACTTCGTTGTCCACATTTGGTGCCCGGCCGGCACACAGGGTGCGCGGGGTTGTCCCCAGGGTGCGCACAGGTAGCCCACAGCGCAGCGCACAGGGCTGGTTGCCGACCCCGCCGGCGCTACCTACGGTGTGGGCATCCGCCGGACCGGGAATCCTTCGCCGCAACCGCTATGTCGGACCACGGCTGTACAACTTTTGCATGGCGTCGCGAAGGCGCGGGGCGGCGGCGAACCGAAGGAGTGTGCTGGTGGCGATCGACCTGACGGCCGGCGCGCCCCCACAGGCGACCGGATCGCAGTTCGAGCGCACCCCACCGCAAAACATCGAGGCCGAGCAGTGCGTTCTCGGCGGCATGCTGCTGAGCAAGGATGCCATCGCCGACGTCGTGGAGACGCTGCGCTCGGGCGACTTCTACCGACCCGCGCACTCGCTCGTCTTCGACGTCGTCACTGATCTGTACGGTCGAGGCGAGCCGGCGGACGCCGTCACTGTCGCCGCTGAGCTGCAGAAGTTGGGCCAGCTGCAGCGCATCGGCGGTGCGCCGTACCTGCACACCCTTGTGTCCGCCGTACCGACCGCCGCTTCCGCGGGCTATTACGCCAAGATCGTGAGCGAGCAGGCGATCCTCCGCCGTCTCGTCGAGGCCGGCACGCAGATCGTGCAACTCGGGTATGGCGGCCGCGGCGCCGACGTCGACGACATCGTCGACCGTGCACAGCAAGCGGTGTACGACGTCACCGAGCAGCGCGCGTCCGAGGACTACATCCGGCTCGAGGAGTTGCTGCAACCGACGCTCGACGAGATCGAGGCGATCAGCAGCCGCGACGGCACGATGGCCGGCGTACCAACGGGTTTCGCCGATCTCGACCGGCTGACCAATGGGCTGCACCCCGGCCAGCTGGTGATCCTCGCGGCCAGGCCGGCGGTCGGCAAGGCGTTGGCGCTCGACACACCGCTGCCAACGCCCGACGGCTGGACGAGCATGGGCGATGTCGTTGTCGGCGACTTCGTTCTCGGGGCGGACGGGGCGCCGACTCTCGTCGTTGCCGCAACGGATGTCATGACGAATCGCCCATGCTACGAAGTCGAGTTCTCCGACAGCACGGTGATCGTCGCGGATGCCGCGCACCAGTGGGTCACGGTGGACGCCGACGGCCGTCCCGTCACCAGCACGACCGTAGAGCTGGCCGTATCTCTGCGCGCGCTGAGCTTCCGGCCGCGCTCGCTGCGCCTGCCGCACGTCAGGGTTCGTTCCTACGCCGGTGCCGGCTCTGCTGACGCGCGGCGCTTCGAGACCGTTGATGGCATCACCCGGTATGTCACCGAGATACGTCGGACTGCGAGCCTGCCGGTGCGGTGCATCGAGGTCGACAACGCCGACCACCTCTACCTCGCGAGTCGATCGATGATCCCCACTCACAACTCGACGTTGGGGCTCGACTTCGCTCGGAACGCGTCGATCAAGCACGGCATGGCGAGCGTCATCTTCTCGCTCGAGATGAGTCGCAACGAGATCACCATGCGACTGCTGTCGGCCGAGGCGCGCGTGCACCTGCAGAACATGCGCACCGGCCGGATGTCCGATGACGACTGGGCGCGACTCGCCCGGCGCATGGGTGAGGTCGCGAGCGCACCGCTCTACATCGACGACTCGCCCAACATGACGATGATGGAGATCCGGGCGAAGGCCCGCCGCCTCAAGCAGCGGCACGACCTGCGCCTCATCGTGCTCGACTACATGCAGTTGATGAGCTCGCCGCGCAAGACGGAGAACCGCCAGCAGGAGGTCAGCGAGATCAGCCGATCGCTCAAGCTGCTCGCCAAAGAGCTCGAGATCCCCGTCGTCGCGATCAGCCAGCTCAACCGCGGTCCCGAACAGCGCGCGGACAAGAAGCCCCAGCTATCCGACCTGCGCGAATCGGGTTGCATGACCGCCGACACGACACTCCTGCGTGCTGACACGGGGGCGCCGATCAGCTTCCGCGAGCTCCTCGACAACGGCCACGAAGGCATCGTTGTCTGGTCCTTCGACGAGAATCGCCGGCTGGTAGCAGCGCCGGTCACCAAAGTGTTTCCGTCCGGAGTGAAGCCGGTCTTCCGGCTACGCCTCGCCTCCGGCCGCGAAGTCAAGGCATCCGGCAACCATCCGTTCCTCACGTTCGATGGTTGGGCATCGCTCGAGACGCTGCGCGTGGGCGACAGAGTGGCTGTCCCGCGCACCATCCCCGAGCCCATCGCCCCCGGACTTGGCTGGTCGGATCACCGGCTTGGCTTGCTGGCGCACCTCATCGGCGACGGGTGCGTCATCGACAAGCAGCCCGTGCACTACTCGTCGCAGGACGAGGCCAACCTGGCCTTCGTCGAATCGGCGGCGGTCGCCGAGTTCGGCATCACACCTCGTCGCGTGCAGCAGGGAAACTGGTCGCACGTCTACCTCCCTGCGCCCTACCGGTGCACTCACGGTCGCTACAACCCCGTGCACGTGTGGTTCGGCGAACTCGGGATCGGCCGGCTGCGGTCGTATGAGAAGCGCATTCCCGAAGTGCTCTACTCCGCAAGCAAGACAGAGCTCGCTGTGTTTCTTCGTCACTTGTGGGCGACCGACGGCAACGTGACGGTACCCAAGCCCGGGTCGAAGACGGCTCACCAGGTCTACTACTCAACCTCCAGCCGCGCGCTGGCGGATGGCGTGGCGCTGTTGCTCGGCCGGTTCGGCATCGTCGCGCGCACGAAGGTGATCGTGAAGGCGGGCTACGAAAGGCCGGGCTATCACGTGATCGTTGCCGACGGTCCGAGCCTTCGGGTGTTCTGCCGTGAGATCGGCGTCCACGGACGGCGGGGCGAGATCGCCGAGCGGCTCCTGACCGAACTCGCGGACAGGGTCGTCAATACCAACGTCGACGACGCACTCCCGCGCGAGGCGTGGGATCTCGTCAGAGCCGAACGCCTGCGCGCCGGTTTGACCGAGCGCGAGTTTCAAGCCGCGATCGGCACTCACTATTGCGGAGCGACGCTGTACAAGACGGGAATCTCCCGCGAGCGCATGCTCCGAATTGCCGAGGCGCTCGACTCGCCTGCGTTGCGCTCGGTCGCCACCGATGACGTTTTCTGGGACCGCATCGTGGCGATCGACCCGCTCGGCGAGGAGCCCGTGTACGACGCGACAGTCAAGGGCACGCACAACTTCATCGCCGACGGTGTCGCCGCCCACAACTCGCTCGAGCAGGACGCTGACATGGTGGTTCTGCTCTACCGCGAGGACGCGTTCGAGAAGGAATCACCGCGCGCCGGGGAGGCCGACTTCATCGTCGCCAAGCATCGCAACGGCCCGACCGACACGATCACCGTCGCGTTCCAGGGGCACTACAGCCGGTTCGTCGACATGGCCCCGTCTGGCTAGACGACAGCCCGCGGCCACGCCGCCCTGGGCGACGCGGGTCCTGTGCATCCCCTGCCTACGGCGCGGACGCCCTGACCTCCGGCGCAAGCAGGATCGACCGGGGTGGCGCAGCGGCCGTGGCCTCGATGGCCAAGTCCACTGCACCGCCGGCAATCTTGTCGATCGTCGAACCGACGAACGTGATCGGCGACTCGGTCTGTTGATGGTGCCAACCGCCGACGACGACCACGGCGACGTCGTCCGGCACCCGCTTGCCCATCAGCCGCAACGTCCGAAGCACCTGCTGCGCCGCGAAGTCGAAATGCAGCACGAGCCCGTCCGTGCGCGGTGCCGCCGCGAAGATCTGCTCGAGCTGGTCCCGCAACGCGCTTGTCGTGATGCTCACCTGTGCCTGCAGAGTCACACCGGCGGCCGCGGCGGCCGCCTGGGCTCCCCGCCATGTTCGGACGGCATAACCGGCGCCGGCCGCGAAGACTTCCGCCGGCGGTCCGACGTAGGCCAGGGACCGACGGCCCATGCCGACCAGTTCCTCCACGCTGAGGCGGCCCGCCGCATCGAAGTCGAGGTCGATCCAACTCACGCCGGGGTCGTCTTCCGGGTGTCCCAGCAATGCGGCCGGCAAGCGCAGTCTGCGCAGCGATTCGACGCGGCGGTCCCTGACCAGGATCCCCATCAGCATCACGGCGTCGACCATGGACGAGCGGGAGAGTCGCGTCAGTTCGGCAATGCCGTCAGCGGCGGGCACGAGCAGGACATCCTGCCCTCGACTGCGTGCCGCGTCTGCGATCGCGAAGATGAACAGCCCTTGTCCGATCGACTCGTCATTGAGTGCGGAGAATCCTTGCAGGGCGAGCACGTTCGTCCGTGTGCTGCGCAGCGCGCGCGCCGACGCATTGGGCACATAGCCGAGCTCGTCGATCGCGGAGAGGACGCGCCGCCGCGTTTCGGCACCGATCGGCCGCTTCCCGGACAGCACATAGGAGACGGTGCTGACCGCAACTCCCGCCCGCTCCGCAACCTTGACTATCGTCGACAAGTCCCCGCCCAGCGCTCCACTACGGCTTCGATGCGAGGATACCGGGCCGCGGTGGCGCTACTTGCTCGACTTGGGTCTGCGCGAGCAGCGCCGCTGCGGATCCGCTGGCCCGAAGCTCGTCATCGCCCAACCGGTGATCGCTCATGCAGGCTGCCGTGTATGCCTCCTCGAGCAGATCCGCGATGACCATCCGCTGGCCGGTTGCGGCGGACGCGATCGCGGCTTCAACCATCGCCAGGCTCTGGACGTTGTCGCACGCGATGCCCATCGGTTCGACGCCGGTACGCAGTGCATGGACGAACTCGGCGAGAGCGCCGGCAATGCTCTCCGGCTCGGACTCGACCGATGACTCCGCGCCGGCGTGCGACCCGGTGGGCTTACCGTTGCCATCCCATAGTGCCGTCCCTCGCTCGCCGCTGATTCGCCAGGCGGAGTCCCAGGAGGTCTCCTGGCCGGGACTGCACCAACTGCCCGAGAAAATGAAGCGGCAACCGGATTGCATCTCGAAGATCGCCGTCGCTGCTGCATCACCGGCGTACCAGCTCCACGCCGGGTTGTACTCCTCGCAGTAGACAGCGACCGGCGACTCGTCGAGCAGGTAGCGAGCTGCGTCGAACTGATGGATCCCCATGTCGAGCAATAGCGGGTGCGCCATCTGGTCCCTGAACCCGCCAAAGCGCGGCGCCTTGAAGAACTCACAGGTAGCGATGCCAATGCTGCCGAGCTCCAGTAGCGAGCGGCGGAACTCACGCAAGTGCCTGTTGTAGCGGCGAGATTGACTCACCATGAACAACTCGCCCGCTGCGCGGCTCGCCGCCACCAGCACGAGAGCCGCTTCGACCGTCGGCGCCAACGGCTTCTCGCCGAGAACCGGGAGCCCCAGTGCGAGCGCCTCGAGCGTCACGTCGACATGCGCGTCCGGGGTCGTGATGTCCAGAACGACGTTGGCTGTGCATTGTTCGGCGACCTCGCCCAGATCGTCACCGACCATCACACCGGAGAGACCGGCTGCGTCGAGGGCGGCATGCGCCGCCTCGACGTCGACGTCGACGACACCGGCCAAGGCGACGTCAGGGCTCTCGGCAACAGCCGCGAGCCAGGTCCGGCCCATCGAGCCGGCACCGACGAGAACCGCCCGGAGGGGTTGGGACGGCAGCGTCCGAAACTCACTGGTCACTGTCGACCGCCGAAAACCAGCCCGTCTCGAACCTGGCAAGTGCCGGCGGTGTGCGCTCCTCCCGGCTGGGCGCCGCCCACAGGACCGCATTGGCAAGCACCCGGCGCACGTCCGGATGGTGGTAGACGGGATACGCCTGATCGCCAGGGCTGAAGTAGAAGATCTTGCCGAAGCCCCGGCGGAACGTGCATCCGCTACGGAAGACTTCGCCGCCGCTGAATGAACTGATGAAGATGAGCTCTTCCGGCGCCGGGATGTCGAACCACTCGCCGTACATCTCTTGCTCGTCGATGATGATCGGATTGGGCACGCCGGCGGCAATCGGGTGCGTCGGGTTGACGCCCCAGACGAGTTCGCGGTCGTGCTCGCTGCGCCACTTCAGCGCGCAGCTGGTGCCCATCAGCTTCATGAAGATCTTGGACCAGTGGCCGGAGTGCAGGACGAGTAGCCCCATGCCGGCCAGAACATGCCGGTGCACGCGCTCGACGACATCGTCGGGAACGTCTTGGTGCGCGATGTGACCCCACCAGGTCATCACGTCAGTGGCCGCAAGCACCTCTTCGGACAGACCGCACTCTGGCTCATCCAGCGTGGCTGTCCGCACCTGCGCTCCGGACGAGAGGAGCGCTTGCAGCCCGTCCTGGATCGCTCCGTGAATGCCCGTCGGATATCGACCCGCCATGTCGGCATCCCGGCGCTCATGCACGTTCTCGTTCCATACCGTCACGCGGATCGATGCCGCCAACGTCGTCTCCTGGGTGAGAGGCCTGATCGTCGAAGATCGAAACGTATCGACTCGCTCGCAGTCAACGGGGAACCGGCAACACATGCAAGTTCTCGTTATGTAGTCGTGACAAAGTCGGCTCTTGCGGGCTCGTCCATAGCGCTGCTAGCTTCCTCATCGAAACGCTTCGATGTTTCGCCTGTGGATCGTTCCGTGGTGGCGTTCGTACCGGATTGGGAGAAGACATGTCAGGTTCGAGAAGGCGTACCCCCGTCCGCGTGGCGGTATCGGGCGGACTGATCCTGTCGCTCGCGTTGGCCGCGTGCGGCGACGATGGCGACGACGCGGCTACGAAGACGTCTCCGCCGGTCGTCGCAAGCTCGGCCGCCAGTGCCAGTGCACCCGCGAGTGGCCCGACCGCGACCCAGCCGGCCGTGGCGAGTTCCACGGCTGCCGCACAGATCAAGCCCGTGACCATCCTCGCCCAGACCTACTACACGGACGAGCCGTCGCACTCCCTCTGGAGTGAACGCCTCACCAAGTGCGGCGCGCCCCATCAGATCACCGTCAAGCACGAGTCGGTTCCCGGTGGCGAGCTCATCCCGAAGATCTTGCAGCAGGGCCAGGCCAAGACGCTCCCCGACCTGATCATGGTCGACAATCCGGAGGTCCAGCAGGTCGCGGCCGCAGGTGTGCTGCTCCCGCTCGAGGACTTCGGCATCAAGCCCGAGGGAATCCTGGAGCAGGTCACCAAGGCGAGCACGTACGAAGGCAAGTTGTACGGCGCGCAGCCCGACACCAACACCCTTGCGGTCTTCTACAACGTCGACACGCTCGCGAAGGCGGGTGTCACACCGCCGAAGACATGGGACGAGCTCAAGGCGGCGTCCGCCAAGCTGTCCGGGAACGGCAATTACGGCATCGCGTTCAGCGCCAAGGCGGACTTCGAAGGCACCTGGCAATTCCTCCCGTTCTTCTGGTCGGCAGGCGCAGAGCTGGACGCGATCGACTCCCCGGAGGCCGTGTCGGCGCTCACGCTGCTCAAGGACCTGGTCGACAGCAAGTCGGCGTCCAAGTCGGTCGTCAACTGGGGCCAGTCCGACGTACTCGACCAGTTCACCAGCGGCAAGGCCGCCATGATGATCAACGGGCCGTGGAACTTCCCAGCACTGAAGACAGCGTCTAAGGAGAAGGGCCTCAAGTGGGACGTTGCCACGGTCCCCGTGGCCAAAAACGGCGCGCCGTCCGGGGCGCCGCTCGGCGGCGAGGCATACGCCATCGGCAAGACCGGCAACGCTGACAAGGAGCAGGCAGCCGCCAAGGTGATCGACTGCCTCATGTCCGACGAGATGCAGCTGGAGATCGCCAAGAATCACGGCCTCATCCCGACCCGCGAGAGTGTGCTGGACGCGTTCGCCGGGTCGGCTGAGCCGCAGATGAAGGGGTTCGTCGAGCAGATCAAAACGGCGCGAGCCCGTACCGGAGTCGTCGGCATCAAATACCCCGAAGTGGGCGCGGCGATCCACCAGGCGATGGGTGCAGCGCTGGTCGGTGGTAAGACACCGCAGGAGGCCCTTGCAGCGGCAGCCGCGTCCGTGAAGTAGCACGCTAGTCCGGACGGAAGCGCCGACGAGCGGACGTGGGTGTGCAGCAGATCGAGTCAGTGAACGTGACGACCGCACCCCCGTCCGCGCCTCTCCGCCGGCGCAGGATGTCGGTTGACCGCCAGGCGAGAATCGCGGCGTGGCTGTTCGTCACGCCCGCCGCGATTCTGCTGCTCTTGGTCTTTGCTGCGCCACTCGCGAAGAACGTCCAGATCGGCTTCGAGGCGGTCACACCGGAGACATTCATCTCTGGTGAGGCCAAGTTCATCGGGCTCGACAACTACCGGACCGTCATCGACTCTGCGAACTTCGGCAAGCTCATGACCAACACCGTTGTGTTCACGGCGGGCTCCATCGTCTTCCAGTTCGCCATCGGGCTCGCGCTCGCGCTGTTCTTCAACAAGCGCTTCCCGCTCAACGGCTTCCTGCGGTCGATCGTGCTGCTGCCCTGGCTGCTGCCGCTGCTGGTCAGTACGACGACCTGGCGATCGATGATGGATGTCGACAGCGGCATCATCAACCGCGGTCTGATGAATTCGCACCTGGTCGACCAGCCGGTTCCGTGGCTGGTCAGCACGTCACACGCGATGCTCGCCGTCCTGATCGTGAACATCTGGATCGGCATCCCGTTCAACATGACGTTGCTCTACGCGGGGTTGCAGGAGATTCCGAAGGAGTTGCACGAGGCCGCGTCCCTTGATGGCGCCGGCAGAGTCCGCATGTTCCGGTACATCACCTGGCCGTTGCTGCGACCGGTCGTCGCGGTCGTACTGGTGCTCGGTGTCGTGTACACGTTGAAGGTGCTCGAGATCATCGTCGTACTCACCCGCGGTGGGCCTGCGGACACCACGCAGACGTTGGCAACGCAGTCGTACTTCTACTCGTTCGCCAACCTGCAGTTCAGCCTAGGTGCAGCCACGAGCAATCTGCTGATCCTGCTGTCATTGGCGTTTGCCGTCGTGTACCTGCGGCTCAACCGCAAGGCGGCTGAGGTCTAACCATGGCAACCCTCACTCCTCCGACCCGGCACCGGGCAGCGGCCATGGCGAAGCGACGGCGCGCCGGGAACACGATCCTCGGAGTGTTCTTCCTCGCGGTCCTGCTGTTCCCGATCTACTGGATGGTCAACGGAGCGTTGCAGAGCGGGTCGAGCCTGTTCGACCTGTCGCTGGTTCCGACGCACCCCACTCTCGACGCGTTTCGCAAGGCGTGGAAGGACCAGTCGGCCAACCTCCGCACGAGCACCGTCATCGCGATCGGGACCACGATCCTGTGTCTGCTGGTTGCGACACCAGCGGCGTGGGGCTTGACCCGTCGCCGGAGCAGGGCAACCAGCACGTTCCTTCTCGGCGTGCTCATCACGCAGATGATCCCGGGCATCGTGATCGCCAACGGCCTCTACGCGGGGTTCGTGCGCTTCGACCTGTTGAACACCAGGCGCGGACTGATCC
>JBDSAK010000010.1:0-3718 GCA_039922195.1 Mycobacteriales bacterium | reverse complement strand
TGCCGCCGGTGGCCTGCTTGTTGCTCACGCGGTTCCGTGGTCACTGGCCAACGAACAGACCGCGCATGCGGCCTTGGCCGTCACGGCGGTTGTGGCCTCATTAGCATCGGCGACCCGCCAGATGTTTCGCACCGTTGCAACTGCGATCTTCAGTTCGGCCCTACTGGCATGGGTCTTTGCGATCGCGCGATCCGCCGGGGCGAGCCTGCACGTGTGCGCGTTCATCCTCGCCTTGGCCGCGGCGACACTATTGCTCGCGACCGCCGTCAACGCTCATCGGCCCCTCACCGGGCTCGTCGATGCACGCGTGGTCGAAGTCATCAGTGCAGGCGCATACATCTTCATCGTCTCGCTGACGTTCTACGAGCCCGGCTGGGCCGGCGGATCGCTCGCGGCCGGTGCCGTCGCCGCGTCAGTTGTCGCCACGCGACGTGACCGCATGTTCGCGGCGGCCGTCGCGACTGGGCTGTTCAGCGGTGCGGCCTGGGCGGCCGCCGTCGCGGTCGGCGGCTCACCACCGGCAGCCGGCCTCACCGTCGTCGGAGTCGCCTGCGCAAGTGCTGCCGCCGGCTGGCTGCTGCGCGAACGACAGGGCGAACTTGTCGAGGCGACTGCCGCGGCCGCCTACCTCATAGGGCTTGGCGTCACGACGACGTCGGAACCCCTGGTGGCGATGGCTCTCGCCGCAGGCGCCGTCACGTGTTTCGCCGTGGCGGCGCGCGCCGATCGCTCGCCGCTCGCCGCTGTCGCCACCGGGTTGGCCGCGGGGTGTGCCTGGACGACAACGCTGGCCACCGGCGGCACCCAAGCAGCCGCCGGGCTTGCCCTCGCGGTCACCGGCTGCGCGGCCGCCGGTCTCGGCTGGGCGCTGCGCCATCGAGACGGCGAGCTGATCGAGCTGGTAGCAGTCGCGGCGTACGCCGTGGGGTTGACCGCGACGATGACCGACGCGCCGCTACTCGCGCTAGCGCTGGGGGCGGGCGCTCTCAGCTGCTTCGCAGTCTCGGCCCGGCTGGACCGGACCTTCGTCGCGGCGGCCGGGGCGGCTCTCTCGGCCGGTTGTGCTGCCGCGACCGCAGTCGCACTCGGCATGTCCTCTGAGGCCGCCGGGCTGGCGGTGGCAGCGACCGGCTGCGCGAGCGCTGGACTCGGTTGGTCCCTGCAGCATCGCGGCGGGGAGTCGGTCGAAGTAGTTGCTGCGGCGGCGTACACGGCGGGACTGCTGACGACGGTGAGTGACCCTGTGCTGCTGTCATTCGCCCTGGCCGTCGGCGGGCTCACGTGTTTCGCCGTTTCGATACGACCTGAGCGACGGACCATCGCGTACGTCGGATGGGCGCTGCTCACGCTGCTGCTCTGGCGCCGGCTGGCGGCCGCCGAAGTGACCGCGCCCGAGCCGTACCTGTTGCCGCCAGGATTGTTGACCGTGGCAATCGGCTACCTGCGCCGTCGTCGTACTCCGACGATGAGCTCGTGGGCGGCGTACGGAACGGGATTGACACTCTGTCTGGAGCCCACACTGTTCCTGACTTTGTCCGACCCGGCCCTGACCCGCCCAATGCTGCTTGGCGCTGGCGCTCTGGTCGTCGTACTCGTTGGAGCGCGCGCGCGGCTGCAGGCGCCACTCCTGCTCGGCGGTGCCACCCTCGCGGTGGATGCGCTGGTGCAGATCGCCCCACTTGCGGGATCAATGCCGCGGTGGGTGAGCATCGCGACGGTCGGAGCAATCCTCTTGCTGGTCGGAGCGACGTACGAGCAGCGGCTGCGAGATCTACGCAAGCTGCAGGATCACATCGAAGCGCTCAATTGAGACGTGACTACGCGAGAGCGGCCTGCTGTTTTTGCGCCAGCGACGTCATCCACGTGATCTCCTCGGACCCCGGTCGGTTTTGCGTGATGAGCGTGATGGTTGCCATCCGGCTACCGGCGTAACACACCGCGACCAAGGCGTACCCGCCACTGTCTTTCTCCGTGGTCGCAATGGCCGAGATTCCCGCGGGCATCTTCACCGTCACCGTGGGCTTGCGCGTCGAGGCCGCGACCACCTTGAGTTGCTCTTGCACGAGAGGCCGCAGATCCCGGCCATCCCGAAACTCGTGCAGGACCGTGAAAACATGCCGCTTCTTCGTCGACGAGTCCCAACCGGCTACCCAGCCATGGAGCATCCCCCCGGCCGTGAGTTCGGATGTGGTGATCGCCCCGTCACTCATCCGCGCCATCGCGGTGGGCGTCACAGGTCCCGCTTCGAAGTCCATCGCCGGTCGAAGCGGCAGATCGGGGGCCACGAGCCGACGACCGAGCTCGGCGTACGCCGCCGCATCACCAGCCGGTGGCCCGATGCGGTTGTTGAAGCGTTCGAATTGGGCCGCGGAGCGCGCCCGCTCGGGGTGCAGCACGTTGTCGTCAACCAACCGCCACGCAAGCCGGCCACCGATGGCCCCCACGAGGGCAAGCACCACCGCTAGAGCAACCCAAAGCGTCGTACGCCGCCGGGGCGGGGTCACCGCGCTGCCAAAGGGGCTTGCGGGAACGGCCGCCGGGGGCGGGGGCGGGTGCATGCCCGGTCCGACCCTTCCGGACATGACGTCGTCCCGCCTTCGATCACAGTTGGGGCAGACGACCCACACCGGCTTGTTGAACCAGCCACACGGGCAATGCCAGCCGGCCAACGTCGGACTCTGCACTACCGCCGCCTCTCTCGGAATTCAGGAAGCGTATGCGCTCGCTGGCCTGCGCCGGGGCGCCATCGGCAAATCGGTCCGAACAGCTCGACACCTAGCCCGATCGAGGCATGACTGGCTCACCCGGCGGCTGTGTGGGTGATGCCGGTCAACGGCACCCGAGGACTGGCCCGTTGGCACGGTCTGAGAGCGGAGGCAGCCTTCGGACGAGGGGCGGGCGCACGTCCGGGACCTCGGCCACGGGCCGGAAATTCCTTGAAACCTCCTTCCACATAAGGGTTTTCTGGCCTCATTCTGTCGGACCTGCCGAGTAGGGTTGGTGTATCGCGATCAGCCTTCCCCGCGCATCGCAGCCGTTGTTCTGGTGCGTTCGCGGAGGTGAGTCGTCGTGTCGGTGATGACCGCTGTCGACGAGCTCGCGCGCGCCGAGCTCGATTTCGGGGCGGACTCGCACATCGACGTCGATTCGATGCCGGTCGTCGCGGTCGGGCAGCTGATCGTCCGCATCGAGCAGGCATCCCGCGCGTTGGAAGCGCTCCGGACGCGGGCGATCGGCCGGTTCGACGCCGCCGGCGGCGCGTCGATCGATGGTTCGCCGTCGACAGCGGCGTGGCTACGCGGCCGCTGCTCGCTCGACCCCCGCGACGCGCAAGCGCGGGTGCACACCGCGCGGGTCCTGCGCCAGCTCTCCGCGACCGCTGACGCGCTCAGAGCGGGGCGGATCCCGTTCGCGAATGCGGTGCTGATCGCCTCCCTGGCCAAGGACGCGCCGATCGAGGTGATGCGGGCCTGCGAGCAGGAGATGCTCGACGTCGCCGAACGGCTCAACCCGGCGCAGCTGCGCGCGTTCATCGGCCGGCTGCGCTACACCTACGCGCGCGAGGCAGTCGCCAAAGACGAGGCCAACCGCTACGCGCTGCGGCAGCTGCACCTGGCGAGCCGGTTCGACGAGCTGCACTCGGTCAACGGCTGGCTGATGCCCGAGACCGCCGTCGGGCTGCAGATCCTCCTCGAAGCCCGAATGACCCCACCCGCCC
>JBDSAK010000009.1:0-2834 GCA_039922195.1 Mycobacteriales bacterium | reverse complement strand
ACCTGGCCCGGAAGCTGGCCCGCGTACAGCCGCTGATAATCCTCCAGTTTCTTTTCGTGCGCCAGCAGCCGCGTCCGCGCCTGTTCCATCTGCGAGTCGAGGAACTGGTTCGTTCCCTCGGCCTGCGTGGTGCGGTCGCGGACGTTCTCGTCGATGAAGAGCGACGCCAGACGCTCAGTGACCTGCTGAGCGGTTTTCGGCACGCTGCTGAGGTAGCTGATCCTGAAGGAATCGCCGCGCTCCACCTTGACATCAATGTCGCGGCGCATGGCGTCGACGACATCCTCCATGACCGCCTTCCGCTGCAGGTCGGTATAGAGCCCGAAGTCGTTGATCACACGCTCCAGCCGGGAGCGGCTCAGGATCTGCTCCCGCAGCGACGACAGTCGATCCTCGATCCGATTCGTCACCGTCGATTTGACGTAGCTCTCCGGGACGCGCTGCGGCACCACCAGGATGACGGTCTCGGACCGGTAGCGCCGCGGCATTCGATGGACCACAACCGCCGTGGCGACCACGGCGACGACCAGCGGCATCAGGATCAGCCACTTGCTGCGCCACGCGATCCTGAGAATATCCTCCGGTGTGTACGTCTTTCCAGGCAGCACGGTTACCTTCTCACCACGGGCAGCCACAACGTCAGGCCCAGGCGGACGCTGTTACGATTCAAGTTGAGTGGCACTTCAGAGGCGGTGACAACGATGGCGCCAAGGTCGTAGTAGTAATACAGGTATTCCGCAAACAGCGCCCACCCCGGGGAGATGGCGGCCCGCACCCGCAAAGTCCCGTTGTAGGTGCGAAACTTGTTCGCCCCGCCCCGGTTCAGCCCCACCTCGCCATACGAAACCCCAGCGGCGCTGTGGAAGTCGACCCGCCGATTGAAAAAACCGTCCACGGAGGCGACCACCGCGTCCGAGAACACCGGCTGATTGAATCCCCCGGCAAAGCCGGCGCCGCGGTTGTAGTGCAGCCGCGCGGCCCATGTCCGTCCCATGTCGCGGGTCAGCGCCGCGCTGCCCAGCAGCCGGAACTGCCGCTCGACCGCCTGCCGCTGCGGATCGGGGTGGCTGACGACTGCCGATCCGAGACTGAAGTCGATGCGCGTCCGGCGCGACAGCGACAGGGGACGGTGATAGTCGACGCCGGCGTCGATATCGTGAATCACAATGCGCGGCTGGTTGGGGGCGTCCGAGTAGCGGCCGTCGCGATAGGCATAGCCGAAATGGAGAGTCGCGTTGCGGCTGAGATCGTAGCCGTACTTGCCGCCAACGGAGTAGGAACGGACGTCGTCGATGGCGGAACGGGAGGGAAAATCGATCAAGCGATAGCTGCCGAGAGCAGTCACGCTCGATCGGCCGCTCAGCCGGTAATGCAGGCTGAACAGGCTGTTGGAAAAATACGCACTCTCGGGGTGCACGGCGTTTTCTACGGCGTCTGCCGCCGCTGCCTCGAGGCCGGCCGGCGACGGCAGCAGACCTAAGAAATACGACGGCGAGTGGCTCACGGTCTGCCCGATCGACAGCACCGACCGGCCGAAGGTCGCGGAGAGATCGGCGCCGGCAAAATGGCTGCTTCCGATGAACTCGCGCGCGCCGCTGTAGTAGCGGAGATTCGAGCCGGCGTTGAGGCTGAACGCGGTATGCCGGCCGGAATGCGCGTAGGCGACGGCAGGAGCGAGATTGGTGTACAGACCGCTCTGCAGGATCGGAGACACGCCAAATCCACCCACCAGATCGCCCCCGATGACGTTGTCGTCGTAGGCCTCGGCGACCGAAAGCGTGACGTCGAGGGATTGATGCATCGACGGGTCCGTCGTCGCGCCGCCAAAGATCGCACGATAGGCGCGACCGGCGCCGCCCTGCGCGGACGCGGCTATCGCCTGGCCCAGCGTCAGGGCTCCCACCATTGCGACCCGACGGACGTTGGCGATCATCATGGTCAGGGCACGACCACGGTGTCGCCACGCGTCAGCAGAATGTTCTGCCGGACATTCTTCTGCTTGACGACGTCCTTGTAGTTGAACTTGAAGGCGCGCATCTCGCCGCCCTCGTTGCGCATGACGACGATGTTCTTGGCGTCCGCGTACTCCGCCAGACCGCCCGAGAGCGCGATCAGCTGGAGCACGTTCATGTCGCCGGCCAGTGGATAGGTGCCGGGCTTGGCAACGTTGCCGGTGATGTACACCTTCCGGCTATGGATTTCCTTCACCACGACTGTGGCATTGGGATCGGCAATGAACTTCGCAGCCGCGGCGGCCAGCGCGGCGCGCAGCTGCTCGGGCGCCAGGCCGCCGGCCTGCACGTCGTTGAGCAGCGGCAGCGAAATCTTCCCGTCCGGGCGCACGACGACATCGGCCGACATGTCCTTGTCGCGCCAGAAGACGATCGAGAGCACGTCCTCCGGTCCGATGACGTAGTCGGGCGGCACGGCGACCGCGGCGGGTCCCGACGTCGCTGGCGTCGGGGCGGCAGTCGTCTGGGCCATCGCCAGACCCGCGCCGGCGAACAGCATCCACAGTGCCCCGCCGCAGGCGACGGCAGGCCGTGCCGCCCGCTGGCGGCGGATCGACCCCCACACCGCCTTGCCGATGACGCATGCCCTCACTGCCGGTACTCCTTGAACGGCAGCTGGCAATCATGCTTGCGCAGGAAATTGAGGCAGCGCTTGTAGTCGCGCGACTCCATGTTGAAGAGCTTGGCGACGATCTTGTAATTGCCGCGGGCGTCTTCGAGGCCCTTGCGGACCAGGTCGCGGACGTTGCCGCGGGTGATCTCGCGCTGCATGTAGAGCGGATAGACGACGTTCCAGAACGATTCGCGCTCCTCGACCAGCTT
>JBDSAK010000008.1:0-5824 GCA_039922195.1 Mycobacteriales bacterium | reverse complement strand
GGCCGAGGACCGGATCGGGCGGCAGCTACTCCGTCAAGAACGCAAATACTGTGCGCGACTCGTAGACCTCGCCGGGCCGCAGGATGACGGACGGCCACTCCGGGTGGTTGGGCGAGTCGGGGTGGTGCTGGGTCTCGAGGGCGAAGCCGTCGCCCATCCGGTAGACGTGACCGCCGGTGCCCACGAGGTCGGCCTTGAGGAAACCGCCCGCGTAGAACTGCAGGCCCGGCTCGGTGGTGTGTACCTCGAGGACGCGGCCGGACGCCGGCTCGACGACACGAGCCGCGAGCACCAGCGCGGTGGGATCGTCATCGGGGCGGTTGAGCACGTAGTTGTGGTCGTAGCCCTTGCCGCCGATGAGCTGCTCGTGTGCGTCGCGAATCCGCGCACCGATGCGGTGCGACGAGGTGAAGTCGAACGGCGTGCCCACGACGGGTGCGAACTCGCCGGTCGGTACCTGGTTGGCATCGACCGGCGTGTAGTGGTCGGCGTTGATCTGCAGCTCGTGACCGAGGATGTCGCCGTGACCCTCGCCAGCCAGGTTGAAGTAGCTGTGGTTGGTGAGCGTCAGCACTGTCGGCCTGTCGGTGGTCGCTCGGTAGCGCATGTCGATCGTGTTGTCGGCCGTGAGTTCGTAGGTGACCTCGACCCCGAGGGTGCCCGGATATCCCTCTTCGCCATCCGGGCTGACGGAGGTCAGCCGGACGCCGGAGCCGTCTCCCTCGAACGGCGTCGCGGCCCACACTTTCCGGTCAAAACCCATCAGGCCCCCGTGCAGGCTGGCCGTGCCATTGTTGACCGGCACCTGATACTTCACACCGTCGATCTCGAACCGACCATGGGCGATGCGGTTGGCGTAGCGGCCGACCACACAGCCGAAGTACGGGTGGTCGACGTCGGTCAGGTAGCCCGCCAGGTCGGCGAAGCCCAGCGCGACGTTCGCAGGCGCCCCGTCTCGCCCCGGCACGTTGATCTGCTGCAGGATCGCGCCGTAGTTGAGAATCCGCACGCTCATGTCGGCGTTGCTCAGGGTGTAGCCCTCGACGACCGTGCCGTCGGGCATCCGGCCGAACTCGGAAACCGCCATCAGGTGATCAGCCCGCCCGGCGTCGGGGCGCGGCGGCATCGGGCGGCGTCTTGGCCTGCGCGGCAGCGGCCTTCTTCGCGTCCTCGATCTCCCGCTTGGCGCTGACGGCGTACTTGTCGACGTACTCCTGACCGGACAGCTGCATCAACTCGTACATGATCTCGTCGGTGATCGAGCGCAACACGAAGCGGTCACCTTCCATGCCTTCATAGCGGGAGAAGTCGAGGGGCTTGCCGATGCGGATGCCGACCCGCTTGATCTTCGGCATGACCTTGCCGGGCGGCTGGATGACGTCGGTGCCGATCATCGCAACGGGAATCACCGGTACGGCGGACTCGAGCGCCATCCGCGCGACCCCGGTCTTCCCCCGGTAGAGGCGGCCGTCCGGCGAACGGGTGCCCTCTGGGTAGACGCCCAGGACGGTGCCCTCCGCGAGGATGCGTCGCGCCGTCGAGAGCGCGGCCTGCGACGCGCGGCCGCCGGAGCGGTCGACCGGAACCTGGCCCGCCGCGGCGAGGAACTTCGCAGTGAGCCGGCCACGCACCGAGCGGTTTGTGAAGTAGTCGCTCTTCGCGAGGAAGGTGATCCGCCGCGGCACGACGAGTGGCAGGAAGATGGAGTCGGAGAAGGACAGGTGGTTGGAGGCGAAGATCGCCGGTCCTTCTTCGGGCACGTTGTCGAGGCCTTCGACGTAGGGGCGGAAGACCAGCCTCAGGAAAGGCGTGAGTACCGCCTTCACGAGCCAGTACAGCACCCCGACTCCTCACTGCGTGCACCCGGGCACCCACCCAGGTGTTCGACCCTATGGACCTGGAATGCCCCCGTCCATCCGGCGGGCCGTGCTCGGACGCCCGCGCTGCTCGCGCGGCTCGCGCATGCGACGATGGCGGGACCGGCGACGGGCGCCGGTCGACGCGTTTCGATTGCGAGGTCGAGGTGGCGGTTGTCTCTGGCGCCGAGGCGTTCAGCTTCGACGGCGGGCCGGTCGGCGTACTGCTCGTTCATGGCTTCACTGGATCGCCGGCGAGCATGCGGCCGTGGGGCGAATACCTCGCTGCCGAGGGCTTCACGGTCTGCTGCCCGCGGCTGCCCGGCCACGGCACCCGCTGGCAGGAGATGAACCGCACGACCTGGCAGGACTGGTACGGCGAGATCGAGCGGGCCTTCGAAGACCTGCGGCGGCGCTCCACTCACGTCTTCGTGATGGGCCTGTCGATGGGCGGCACACTGACCTTGCGCCTGGCCGAGCAGCACACGGATCGAATTGCCGGGATCGTGCTGGTCAACCCGTCGATCCTCAGCGAGAACAAGAGCATGCGAGCACTGCCCGTCGTCAAGCTGCTGGTTCCGTCGCTGAAGGCGATCGCCAACGACATCCGCAAGGAAGGCGCCGACGAGATCGCCTACGCGCGCACGCCGCTGCGTGCGGTGGCGTCGCTGGTCCAGCTCTGGCGGGTGACCAGGGCCGACCTCGGCAAGGTGACCATGCCGGTGCTGTACTTCCGGAGCAAGGAAGACCATGTCGTGGAGGCGTCGAACCACCAGGCGATCCAGGCGGGTATCAGTAGCAAGGACGTCACCGACATCGAGCTGGCGGACAGCTATCACGTCGCCACGCTCGACCACGACGCGCCGGCCATCTTCGAGGGAAGCGCCGCGTTCGTGAGGCAGCACGCGCGCGTCGAAGCATGACAACTGACGACGGCGGGCCGGGAGCGCGACCTGGCGTGCGCGCCAACGCTCTGTCTGCGACCACCTTCACCCGACTGCGGATTATCGACTCACGCGTTTCCGACGCGCTGCTCGACGTACTCGAGGATGCCGGCGTCGCGGCGTTCGTCGAGCCGTCGGCCGGAGATGTCGGGCCCTATCGCGAAGTACGCGCGCACCGGACACCGTCGGACCAGCTGTACGTCGATGCCGCGAGCCGCGGCGCTGCTGACCTGGTGATCGACGCGGAGCTGCCCGGCATGCTTGCCGAACTCGAACTGCAGCCGGAGGAGCAGGACGACATGTTCGCCGCGATCGTTGCCGGCTTCGACGAGTCGGCCGACGCGGATCACGTGCCCGACATCGAACGGTCCAGTGCTCCTGCCACCGCGACGACAGATGGCGACGAAGAGTGGTACGCCGCCGCCGCGCCCGCTCGCGATCCGGACGGCGAAGAGCACTTCGTCCCCCCGCCCCCGCCGCCGCTTCCCCGGCTGTCCGGCCGCAAGATGTGGGGGGTGCTCGGCCTCGTGGGCGGCGTCCTGCTGATGGTGCTGCTGCCGCTGCTGCTCGATGTCGAATCCGACGACGCGGTCGTGGTCGGCGTGGTCGTCATGGCGGCCGGCGCGGCGACACTTGTGTCGCAGATGCGAGATGCTCGCGACGACTCCGATCCCGACGACGGCGCGGTGGTGTAGCAGTGCAGCTGACCGAGAGCGTGGAGATCACCGGCCACCTGATGGACACCGGTACTCTCGCGCGCGTGCTCGACGACGTACTCGAGTACGGCGGTGACTACGTCATCGAGCGACTCGATGTGGGCCGCACACACACCGACCAGTCGTACGCCCGCATCCTCGTGTCGACCGAAGACGAGGAGGTGCTCCAGCGGTTGCTGATGCGACTGCAGACGCATGGGGTCAACCAGGTCGATCCGGGTGAAGCGACGGTGCGACTCGTCGATGCCGACGGCGTGTTCCCCGATGACTTCTATTCGACGACCAACCTCGAGACACGAGTGCGCGTCGGCAGCAAGTGGATCGCCGTCGAGCGACCGGAGATGGACTGCGGGTTGCTCGTCCGCGACGACGGGACGATCACGACGCTGCCGGTGAGTGACGTGAAGTCGGGCGACCACATCGTCTGCGGCGCAGCCGGAGTGAAGGTCGTGCTCCCGACGCGCGCCCCCGCCGCCGATCGCGGCGACTCATTCGAGTTCATGAGCTCGGAGATCTCGTCGGAGAAGCCGCAGGCCTTGCTGGTGCGGCAGATCGCGCAGCGGCTTCGCGACGTGAAGGCCGCCGGGCTGAAGGTGCTGTGGGTTGCTGGACCGGCCGTCGTACACACGGGTGCGTGTCCGGCGATGGTGGCACTCGTCGAAGCCGGCTACGTCGACACGTTGTTCGCGGGCAACGCACTGGCGACTCACGACATCGAGGCCGCTTTGTACGGCACTTCGCTCGGCGTCGACCTGGCTCGCGGCAAGGGTGTCGAGCACGGTCACGAGCATCACATCCGCGCGATCAACACGATCCGTCGTTCCGGGTCCATCGCGGCGGCCGTGGAGTCCGGCGTACTGACCGGTGGCGTGATGCACGCGATGGTCCGCGGCGGGCACGACTTCGTGCTGGTCGGCAGTGTGCGCGACGACGGTCCGCTGCCCGACGTCTACACAGACGTCATCGAAGGGCAGCGCGCGATGCGCGACGCGTTGCCGGGAGTCGGCTTCGCCATCATGGTCGCGACGATGCTGCACAGCATCGCCACCGGCAACATCCTGCCCGCGTCGGTGCCGCTGGTGTGCGTCGACATCAACCCGGCGACGGTGACCAAGCTCGCCGACCGCGGTTCGGCGCAAGCGATCGGCATCGTGACCGACATCGGCCTGTTCCTGGAGCAGCTCGCCGGCCAGTTGGTCCCGGCCTTCCACAACCGCTGACCACGCGACGACTCAGTTCACCCGGTCGAGTTCGTGGGGCCGGTGGAATTGCGTCCTCCTATGGCGATTCGCCCGAGAACAGGTCGGTGGTCGCTCGCCTCGGGGATGCGCGGGTGCGCTGGTACGCCGCAGCCGAGGACGGCGAGCGCGTGGTCTACGAAGACGGCGTCGATTCGGCGGCGGGGTTGCGTCGCGCTGAAAGTGAGCTCCTCGCCGTCGGGTGCGACGGCGTACGCGTCCTGGTAGCGACCCGCGAACCGATGCCACGTGGCGCCGCCCGGTTGCTCGTTGATGTCGCCCGCGATGACGACCGCCCCGCCGTGACGTTCGGCCGCCGCGATGACGGCTGTCAGATGGGCGACCCGTTCGTCGGCGTACAAACTCATGTGTACCGACGAGACCGCAAGCCGCTGACCGTCGAACTCGAGTAACACCGTCGCGACTCCACGGCGGTGCCGGCCGATGCGCCACCGGAGTCGCGTCTCTGCGGCGTCGAGGACCGTGACACGCGGCCCGACGAGTACGGCGACCGCGCCGGCCCGGCGATGACCGGCCGCGATCTGCAAACCGCACAAGCCGGCGAAGGCGTTGAGACGCCGGCGCCACATGAGGAAGCGCGGCGCCTCCTGCAGACACACGACATCGGGCCGGCAGTCGATGATGACGTCGACGAGCGCGTCGACCGACATGCGCAGCGACTGCACGTTGTAGGACATGACGCGCAGCTCGGAGGCGGGCGCCGTCACTCGGCCACAATCTGCGTGCCGGCATCGCCGGCGAGTGCCGCGGTCGCACTGTCGAGGTCGGTGATTACCGCGCGGGTGCCGCCCGACTCGACGAACAGGCACGCCGCCTCGATTTTCGGCCCCATGCTCCCGGCCGGGAACTCCCCCGCATCGAGCAGAGCGCGCGCGTCGGCAGCGGTCAGCCTGGTGAGCGGCTTGGCGTCCGGCGTACCGAACCCCTGCTGCACAACAGAAACTTCGGTGAGGATGAGCAGTACGTCGGCGCCGACGAGGCGCGCGAGCCGGCTCGCCGTGAGGTCCTTGTCGACCACCGCCTCGACGCCGCGCAACGTGTCGCCATCG
>JBDSAK010000007.1:0-2588 GCA_039922195.1 Mycobacteriales bacterium | reverse complement strand
CTGCGGCTGCCGGCAGGACCTGCTCGAGTGCCGGCGTGACGACCTCACCTGCCCGCTGTCGCCGGGCATTCGCGACTCGCTGCTGGCGGTCGCGCGCGCGCGGTAGCTCTCGGCCATCGCGGACCCGAAGCGCGTCGACCTCTTCCACAGCACGTACCGACATTTCGAGGATCCCGTCCTCGACGCGGTGTGCCGGGATCGACGCGAACGAGAGCGCGGTCGCGACCGTGACTGCCCGCGCCGCCGGCCGGTCCGGTGACCAACGGCGAGCTCGCCCTGCGCAGCCCCACCGGCTCAACAGCAAGCGGCGCCGGTCGCGCTTCGTTTACGTCGTCGAGAAAGCGCGGTGATCAGCCCCCGACGATGACGCGGTGCGAGGAGAGGAACGACGGAAACGGAGGGGGAAGGGAGGGCACGATCGGCGCCCCGACCCGACAAGGCTGGCTCCGCTGTCTGAGCGAATTCGCTCCAGCGCTGGGCCAAAGCCCCCGAATCACGAACCACGCGCGTCTCCACCCGGCCTGCTTCCTCGGAGTCGGGTGACGCACAAGTCGCGCTCCGCCTTGGGCTGGCGCCGACGTCCTCGCTCGAGTGGCGTCAGGGCACACGGATTGCACCGGTGCCGCCTGCACCCCGGACGTTCCCGCCCGAATGGCCCGGACTCGACCCCGAAGCGGCCCCGCCCGGCCCCTTGATGCACGGTCCGTCATGGATGGCAACAGCGTCTGGAGCGTCATCGATGCATTCCCCCGTGTATTCCCCGCCCTCGGCCGCGGTCATCGCACCCGCGGCGCGCCTCGCGCGAGTCCTGCTGCTCGCCTTGGTCCTGACCGCGCTCGGCGCGATGTCCGCTCTCGCGCAGAGCCTGGTCAGTGACCGACTCGACTACCCGCCGGGCACGATCGCGACTCTGACGGGCAGTGGATTCGAGCCGTTCGAGCTCGTCCGCATGCAGGTTCACCGTCTCGACGAGCCGCCCGCCGGCGCCGAACGCGACTGGGTGTGGCACGTCGGCGCCGACGAGTACGGTGGCTTCGTCACGGAGTGGTACGTCTGCGAGCAGTGCGGCGGCTCGTCGCTCCAGGCGACGGCCGACGGCATGTCATCGGGCGCGCACGGCGAGTGCTTCTTCACGGATGCCACCGCCTGGCAGATGACGATCGCGCCGAATTCCTCCGCCACCGGCGCGACACAGCCCTACACGCTGACCGCCCTCAACACGAGCACGGGCGGCGGAAACCAGATGGGTTGCATCACGATCACGATTCCTGCGGCGTTCAGCCCCGTGGGCAGCCCGGCGATCGTCGCCGGTTCGACCACGCACGCCTGGACGGTGACACGCTCCGGCCAGGTGATCACGGCCGCCGCGAACTCCAGCCCCGACCGCATCGTGTCCGGCGAGGGCATCCAGATCCGCCAGAGCGCGACCGCGCCCGCCTCCGGCGCGGGCTCGCCGTTCACGTGGACGGTGAACGCCCGCACCAATACGAACTGTACGGGGAGCTCGTTCGGCATTCCCGAGAACGGCTCGCCCACCGTGGCCGTGAACTGCAACCCGCCGGGGATCACCTGCCCGGGGAACATCACCGTGAACGCCGCCACCGGCCAGTGCGCCGCGAACGTCGGCTTCGCCGCGTCCGCCACCGGATCGCCCGCGCCGACGATCACCTACTCGAAGAACCCCGGCACGTCGTTCCCCGTCGGCACCACGACGGTCACGGCCACCGCCACCAACGCGTGCGGGTCGTCGAACTGTTCGTTCACCGTCACCGTCGTGGACAACCAGCCTCCCGCGTTGACGCTCGCCGGCGCGACCCCGGTCACGCTCGAGTGCCACGGCCCCGGCTTCGCCGACCCCGGCGCCACCGCGGCCGACAACTGCCCGGGCGTCGGCACCGTCTCCGTCTCGGGCGCAGTCAACGTGAACGCCGTGGGCACGTACACGCTCACCTACGCCGTGGCCGACGCCCACGGGAACTCCGCCTCGGCGACCCGTACCGTCCACGTCGTGGATACGACCGGGCCCGCCCTGACGCTGAACGGCGCCGCCGACGTGACGGTCGAGTGTCACGGCGAGTTCGTCGATCCCTCGGCCTCGGCGCTCGACGCCTGCGCCGGCCCGCTGTCCGTCCTGGCCTCGTCGTCGGTGGACGCCAACACGACCGGCGATTATACGCTTACGTACTCTTCCACCGATCCCAGCGGCAATTCCCACTCGGTGACGCGCACCGTCCACGTCGTCGACACGACGAACCCGGTCGTGACGATCAACGGCGGTGACATGACCCTCGAGTGCCACGGCGCTGCGTTCGTCGAGCCAGGCGCCAGCGCCAGCGACGCCTGCGCGGGTTCATTGCCGGTCGCCTTCGGCGGCTCCGTCGACGTGAACACCATCGGTGACTACACGCTGAGCTACTCGGCCACCGACCCGAGCGGCAACTCCCACTCGGTGACGCGCACCGTCCACGTCGTCGACACGACGAACCCGGTCGTCACGCTCGTTGGCGGCGACCTGACGCTCGAGTGTCACGGCGCTGCGTTCGTCGAGCCCGGCGCCGGTGCCAGCGACGCCTGCGCGGGTTCATTGC
>JBDSAK010000006.1:0-12797 GCA_039922195.1 Mycobacteriales bacterium | reverse complement strand
ACCGTGCGGTGCGCACGGCGCAGCCGGTCGTCGTACCGACCGGGGCCGCGGCGGCAGTCGCTGCCGTCCTGCGGCCAGGAACCGCACGGGAGCTGATAGCTGCACTGGCGCCCGAGTCGGTCGCGCTGTTCCCGCTACATGCCCGGGGTCGCACACTCGGGCTGCTGAGCCTGTACAACGGCGCGACCCGCGGGGCGCCCACAGCGGCAGATCTGTCGACCGCGGGCGAGGTCGCCGCGCGAGCCGGGCTCGCCCTCGACAACGTCCGCCTGTACTCGCAGCAGCGGATGCTGGCGGAGGAACTGCAGCGTGCCCTCTTGACCGCGCCGCCCCAGCCGGATCACCTCCAGATCGTTGTCCGGTACGAGGCCGCGGTCGAGGCCGCGCAAGTCGGCGGCGACTGGTACGACGCGTTCCTGCAGCCCGATGGAGCGACCGTTCTCGTCATCGGCGATGTGGTGGGACACGACACCGCGGCGGCCGCCGCGATGGGGCAGCTCCGCAGTCTCCTGCGTGGTATCGCGGCGCACACGGGTGTCGGCCCGGCAGGCATCCTGCGTGGTGTCGACGAAGTGCTGCAGACACTGCAGATCGAGACGACTGCGACAGCGGTCGTTGCCCGGCTCGAGCAGAGTGGCGACGAACGCTCGAGGGGCCTGACTCGCCTGCGCTGGTCGAACGCGGGCCACCCGCCGCCGATGGTGATCAATCCCGACGGCACGGTCGCGGTCCTCGCCGGACCGGACGCCGATCTGCTGCTCGGTATCGATCCGACTTCGCGCCGGATCGAGTCCGAGGTGGCCCTCGATCGCGGCGCGACCGTCCTTCTCTACACCGACGGGTTGGTCGAACGCCGCGGCCAGTCCCTCGACGACGGGCTGATGCGCCTTCGTGCCCTCCTCGTCGACATCGCCGCACTTCCGTTGGAAGAACTCTGTGACGAGATCCTCGCGCGCATGCTTCCGGAGCGCCGCGACGACGACGTCGCACTGGTCGCCGTGCGCCTCCACCGACAGGACCGTCCCCGGCCGGAAGAGGCCGGGCCGAACAACGTGCCCGACAACGTGCCCGAAGACGACTAGCTCATCGTGTTGTCGCCGTTGACTGCCAGCATCAGGGCGTCCGGTACCCGCCCCTGGACAGGGGTCCCATTCGCGTGTTCCTTCTCTGTCGCAGGCCGGCGGCGTCGGCTACCTCGTCAGGAGCCAGCCACCTCCACGGTGGCCTGCAGTCGGGACGCGAGCTCGCCATCGGCGGCCCGCAGGATCATCGTCAGCGCGCCGAGCACCTCGGCCCGGTCGCCGAGCTCGGCGGGCACGACGTCGACGGTCCGCGTGGACAGCTGCAAGGTGTGCTGGCGCATCGAGTCGCGCAAGGGCGCGAGCAGCAGCTCGCCGGCCAGACTCAACGTGCCGCCGATGACGACTCGGCGCGGGTTGACCAGGTTGCAGTAGATGGCGATCGCCTTGCCCATCTGCCGGCCGACGTCGGCCAATGCCCGCTGGCAGGCGAGGTCGCCGTCAGCCGCCTTGCGCAGGATAGCGTCGAGGTCGAGCTGCTCACCGTGCGCGTGCCGCAAAAGCTCAGTGATCGCCGGTCCCCCTACCAGCGTTTCCAGGCATCCCCGGTTGCCGCAGTAACACATCGGTCCGGACTCGGCGACGACGATGTGACCGAGCTCGCCCGCCGTACCGTCCGCGCCCCGGTAGAGCTGCCCGTCGATGACCAGGCCGACGCAGATGCCGGTCGCGGCCTTGACGTAGGCGACGTGGCTGCAGCCCTGACCCGCGCCGCGCACGGCTTCTGCGAGCGCCCCGAGGTTGGAGTCGTTGTCGAGTTCCACCGGCAGGCCGAGCAGGCGGCTCATCTCGGCAGCCGCGGGGATGTCAGCCCAGGCCGGCAGGATCGAGGCCGACCCGACCATGCCGCGCTCGCGGTCGATCGGGCCCGGCAGCCCCACTCCCACCCCGAGGACCCGGGAGTGCTCAACGCCCGCCTCCGCGAGCACCTCGACAACGATGCGGGCGGCCAGCGTCATGAGCTCGTGCGGATCTCCCTTGACGTCAACCGCGTGGGCCCGCTCCGCCAGCACGACGTGCGCGAGATTGGCCACCGCAACACGGACGTGCCGATGACCGAAGTCGACCCCGACCGCCGCACCCGCCGAGTCGTCGATCGTGAGCAGCAACCCGGGCCTGCCGGCATGCGCCGCCCCACCCAGTCGAGGGGTGTCGGTGTCGATCACCAGGCGGATTGCCTTCAGCTCCGCGACCAGACTCGAGATGGTCGTCCGGGAGAGCCCGGTACGCCGGGAGATGTCCGCCTGACTCAGCGCGCCCTCTTCGAGCAGCGTCTGAACCACCGACCATTTGTTCCGCGCCCGCATCCCCGCCTGATTCGCCGGGCTCCGCAGGTCGCTGCTCAATGTCATCCGGTGCCCATTCATGAGGGCCACTGTGAAAAACGGACACCCGCGCGTCAAGGGACCGAACAAACTTCGTTCCTGTATGCGCTCAAGTATTTTCTGCCCGAACAAAAGGCCCCGGGCCTGGCCTCAGCTGAGGCTGGCTGCCCTCGCCTGGGTCAACCAGGGAAAACGCGGCCGGTAGTCGTTCTCATCGCGGAACCATCGCCACGTGTCATCCACCGTGTCGCGCAACTGTCGGGAGACGAAGCCCGCCTCCTGCGCGCGCGTGACGTCGGCCGCCCACGTGCCAGGCATCGACATCGGCGCCCAGAGCGGCAACTCGGTCCACATCTCGATGCCAGCCCGCTCGAGCGTCGCGTCGTCGACCCACGCTACGTCGGCGTCGGAACCGGTCACATCGAGACAGTCCGCGACCAGATCACGGAAGGTCTGCTCCCCCTCCGGAGCGGTGACGTTGAGGACGCCCCCGACGTGGGTCTCGATGAGCCCGAGGCCACCGGCCGCGATATCGCGCGCGTCGATGAGTTGGATCGTCCGGTCCGCCGGGGCGGGGGCAATGACCCGGGCCCACGAGGCTGCGCAATGGAGCCAGAACGGCAGCCGGCCGACGTCCTCATGCGGACCGACGATCAGACCGGGGCGCAGGATCAGCGCCCGGTCGTCGAACGCCTCCCGTACCACGCGCTCGCATTCGGCCTTGCGCCAGCCGTAGCCGCCGTCGTCGTCCGCTGCCTCGCCTGGCGCCTTGATCCGCGACGACTCGTCGACCGCTGCGGTGAGGCGGTCGGCGTACACCGAGATGCTGGAGACGAAGGTGTAGTGCCCGACCGCGGTGTTCAGCAGCGACGCGGACCGTCGTACGACGTCCGGCTCGTAACCGCAGGTGTCGATGACCGCGTCCCACATGCGGCCTTCGAGCGCGGACAAGTCGCTCTCGCGGTCACCCACCAGGTGTTCGGCTTCCGGGAACACATCGGGGTTGGTCTTGCCGCGCGTGAACAGCGTCACGTCGTGGCCGCGCTTGAGCGCTTCGTCGACGTACGCGCGCCCGACGAACTTCGTCCCGCCGATCATCAGTAACTTCACGTGAGCAGCTAACCCCGCCCGCCGCGGCAGAGGAAGCACGTCCGCCGTAGGCGAACACGCACCCAAACCCGTGAGGGACTGCGACTACTTGACCGCGCCGCTGAGCAGCCCCGACACGTAGTAGCGCTGGAGAAGCAAATACACCGCGACGCACGGCACGATCGAGATCGTCACGCCGGCCTGCAGCAGTCCCCAGTCGGTGCCGCCGAGACTGGTCTGCGTGCGCGCCGCCGCGAGAATGATCGGCAGCGTAAAGCTGTCGCCCTTGTTCATCATCACCAGCGCACCGAGGAACTCGTTCCATGACGTGATGAACGCGAACAGGGCGACCGTGACGATCGCGGGAGTGACTGACGGGAGAAAGATTCGCACGAGCACCTGCCGCGGAGTGGCGCCGTCCATCACCGCGGCCTCCTCCAGCTCTCGCGGCAGTGCGCTGAAACTGTTCCGCAGGATGTAGAGGCTGAACGGCAACTGGATCGCCGTATGCAGGATCGCCAGTCCGGTCATCTTGTTGGTCAGCTTCAGATCCACGAACATGAGGAACATCGGAGTGAGCAACGACTGGTACGGGATGATGAGCGCCAGCAGCAGGAAGACGAACAGAATCTCCTTGCCAGGGAACGGATAGCGGGCCAGCGCAAACGCTGCGGGAATCGTGAGCAGCAGCGTCATCACGATGGTCAGGAACGCCGTACCCAAGCTGTTGAACAGATACCTGGGCAATCCGAGCTGGTAGTCCCACAACCGCGAGTAGCCGTCCATGCTCAATCCGCCGGGGAGGTAGATCGGCGGAACCGCCGCGGCTTCCTCTGTCGTCTTCACCGACGCCAGAATCGAAAGCACGATGGGCAGCAGGATCAACGTGCACAAGACGATGCACAGGGCGCCGATCAGGTATTTGCTGCGGCCCTTCGAAGAACCGGCCGGTCGGGTCCCGCGGTGCCGGACTCGACGAGGCGCATCGGTCGTCCGATGCAGCACGCCGGCGCTCATGCGTGGCTGCGGCGGGTCAGCAACATCTGGACAACGGTGAACGCCAGGATGATCACCGCGAGGATCAACGACAGAGCGGCCCCGTATCCCAGCTTCAGATAGGGAAACGAGTTCAGGTAGACGTAGAACACCGATGTGGCCGTCAGGTTGCCCGGTTGTCCTGCGGTCATCAGGTAGAACTGGTCGAACGCGAGGAGCGAGCCGATGATGCTGACCAGAGTGACGAGCAACACGGTCCGCATCGTCAGTGGCAGAGTCACCCGCCCGACCCGCTGCCAGTAGCCGGCCCCGTCGACGAGCGCGGCTTCGTTGACCTCGGTCGGGATGGCCTGCATGGCGCCGACGAACAGGATCATCCCGAATCCGATGACCTTCCAGATGATCGAGAAGCTGATCGCGTAGAGCGAGGTGTTCTCATTGACGCCGAGCCACGCGACCGGCTTATCGATGATGCCGACGTCCATCAGGATCTTGTTCACGAAGCCGTAGTTCTCGCTGAACAGCCAGTACCAGAGCAGGCTCGAAACCCCGAGACCTATGACGACGGGAATGAAGATGACGGTGCGCGTGAATCGACGCAGTCGCGATCCGTCGTTGGTGAGCAAGGCAAGGAGGTAGCCGCCGATCATCAGTGGCGGCGTTATCAGGATGGTGTACTTGAGGGTGAAGCGAAGTGAAACCCAGAACTGATCGTCCGCCAGCGCTGTGCGGAAGTTTTCTATACCGACGAACTCAGGCGGCGAGAGCAGCGACCACTCGTGGAGGGACAGCCACAGCATTCGCCCGAACGGGTAGGCCGTGAATGCGGCCACGAACAGCAGAGCGGGCATCAGGTACATCAGCGCGATCAGCTTGGAGCGCCGGTTCTGGTACATGCCCGACCTCCCTCCTCAGCCCGTCTGGTTTACTGCCAGCTCGTCTCTTGCGCAGACGGCGGCCGAACAGGGGTCACAGCGCCGCAGCGCCATGACCCCTGCGCGAAACGCATGTCCCACACGACCAGCATCAGCCCTTTGCCGAGATGGCCAACATCTTCTTCTTCGCGTCGGCGATCACCTTGTCCAGGTCGTCGTCCGAGTAGTACACCTTCTGCAGCATCTGCAGCCAAGGTCCCTGCGGCGAGTTGATCTGCTCGAAGAAGGTCGTCGTGTACGGCGTCTGTCCGATTTCCAGCGCCTTGGAAACATCTTGAACCAGCGGCTCGGCCTTGAAGTACTTGTTCTCGGTCATGTCCGAGCGGGTGGTGAGGTTGAGAGCCTTGGCGTACACCTCGACCTGCACCTCGTCCGTCAACAGGAACTTCATGAAGTTGACCGCATCGTCCACGCGCTTGCTCCCCTTCGGAATGACGACCAGGTCACCACCGATGAAGGATGCGCTAGAGCCTTCGGCGAGGCCCGGAAGCGGCGCAATGCCGAACTTCATGTTCGGGTTCTGCTCGCGGGCCAGCGTGATGTTGAAGTTGCCCGTGCCCATCATGCCGATCTTGCCGCTGCCGAACTGCTCCGCGAACGTGTTCCCGGTCTCCGCTCTGGCACTGCTGGGCACGTTGCCCTTTTTGACCTGCTCGCGGAGGAACGTGAGAACCGGCTTGAGGTTGTCTCCGGTGAGCGGCTCGTCGCCCGGCTTGGCCGATTCGATCTTCACGTCGGACGCCCAGAGCAGCGGGCCAACGGTGAAGATGTTGCAGCCGGCGCAGTTGCCGGCCAGGTAATACCCCGTGACGCCGCCGCCGAGTGCGGTGATCTTGTCCGCATACTCGCCGAGTTGCTTGAGGCTCGTCGGCGGCTTCTCCGGGTCGAGACCGGCCTTGGTGAACAGGTCCTTGTTGTAGAACAACGCGGAGACGTCGGCGTACAGCGGGACGCCGTAGGTCTTGCCCTCCCACGTCGCAACGGTGACGTGGCCCGGGCTTGCCGTCTTGTACTGCGGCACCTCGGCGATCTGGGCAGTGACGTCGACGAGCTGGCCGGCCTTCTCGAACTGCGGTGCGTAGATGAGGTCCATCCCCATGAGATCGGGGACCTCACCCGAGGCGATGCCGCGCGCGATGTTCGCCACCATCTCGGAGTGCTCGATGTAGGTCAGCTTGATCTTGCAGTCGGCGTTCTTGGCGTTCCAGGCGGCGACCAGCGCGTCGACCATGCCGGCGTTGCCACCGGTGCGCTCCCACATGGTCAGCTCGCCCTTGGCTGCGCAACCGGGCGCCGCGGCCGCGGCCGGTTCGGTGGCAGCCGGCTCGGTGGTGGCCGGAGCTGTGGTGGCCTGCACACTCGTCGCCGAGGAGGGCGCCGGCGCGCTGGTCACGGCGCTGGTGGAGGCCACCGGGCCGGACGTGGTTGGCGACGCCGTGCTCTTCGGGCCGTCGTCACCGCCACATGCGCTGATGACGACGAGAGCCACGGCTGCGGCGACCGCTACGGCGGGCCGCCGACCCGTACTGCGGGGATAGTTGTTTCCTCCGTTGTTCACGGTGGTTCCCTCCTGGACTGCGGGTGCGCGAGCGAAGATGGGCACGTTCGGAAATCGTGTTCCGCGCGATGTGGCGAAACGTAGGGGTGTCGAGTCGTCGCGTCAAGGGTCTGGCCTTGGCGACCCGGGAATGACCACGCGTGCGGTCCCGATTTTCGGAAATCGTTATCCTTGCGTTACCGCGACAGCCTGGTGACCGGGTCGCACGTCACGCGTCGGAGCTGGACTCACGCAGGACGAGCCGGCACGGCACCGACGCGACGCCTGGCGTCGGCGAGCCACCGATCGCCTCGAGGAGCAACTCGGCTGCCCGCTTACCCAGGAGCTCGAGCTGCATGTCCACGGTAGTCAGCGGCGGCCGGCAGGCGGTGGCGATGATGTCCCAGTTGTCGAAGCCGACCACGGCAATATCGTGCGGAACGCGCCGGCCGGATTCCCGGATCCGGTCACACACGCCGCGCGCAATCTGGTCGCTGCCACACGCGATGGCGTCAATCTCCGGGTCCGTCCCGAGCAGGAGCCGGGTGGCATGCCGACCCCATCGCTCGCTCCACTCCCCGAACTGCACGGGAGCCGCGAGGGGTCGCCCGGCGTCGGCCATGGCCCCCTCCGCGGCTGCTGCGCGCACCACGGCGCTGCGATGAGTCGCCGGTCCGGTGATCACCGCGATGCGGCTGCGGCCCACCGTGAGCAGGTGCTCGATCGCCAAGCGCGCGCCGCCTTCGTCGTCGACGACAACGGACGTGTCATGCGGATCCGCTGACGGAGTGAACGCGTAGACGACCGGCACGTGAGACGGCACCGGTACCGGCTCGCGCGGCTCGGTACGGCGCCCGGTCACGATCAGCCCGTCAACGCGGCGAGCCAGGAGGGTGCGCACATAGTGCTGCTCGCGCAGCGCATCCTCGCGGCCATCGCAGAGCAGCACTGCCATTTGACCGGCGTTGAGTGCGCTCTCTGCGCCCAGCATGATCGGAATGCTGAACCGGCCGAAACTGTCGGTGGTGATCAAGCCGACCATGTAGCTGCGTCCGGACGACAACCCGCGGGCGAGTCCATCCGGATGGAAGTCGAGTTGCTCAGCGGCCAGCCGGACGCGCTCGCGTGTCTCTGGACGCAACTGACCGCTGCCGCTCAGCGCCTTCGATGCCGTGCCCGGGGCCACTCCGGCGAGGGCCGCCACGTCGGTAATCCGTACGCGGGTTCGGGAACGCGCCATCCGGCCGGCTTTCCTTTCGTTTCCGCGGGTGCGTGCACAGCCGTGGGCGGCTAGGTGCGATCCTAGCTTGACGGGCGTACGAGCGAACAGTAACTTCACCACCTTGCAGAAATCGTATTCCGGAAGTTTCCCGAGCCCGTGAACGCCGACGGAAGGACCCCATGCCCGTGGAAACCGGCACGCAGGCGCTCCGATCGCCTGCCACCTCCGTCCTGCCGGGCGACGGCGCACACGTCCGCGTGCGACCGCTCGGCTCTGAGTCGGTCCGGATCACCCGCGGCTTTTGGGCAGACCGGCAGCGTCTCAATCGGGAGGTCAGCATTCCGGCGGGGCACGGTGAGCTGGTTCGGGCCGGCAACTTCGAGAACCTGAGCATCGCGGCCGGGAGATCGACAGGTAGATATCGGGGACGCATCTTCAACGACTCCGATGTGTACAAGTGGCTCGAGGCCGTCTCCTGGGAATTGGCCAGGGAGCAGTCGGCTGACCTCCGGCGGCTGGCGGCGGAGGCAGTCGAACTGATCGAGGCGGCGCAGGGCGACGACGGCTACCTGAATACGTACTTCACCGTCGCGGAACCGGACGCGCGATTCACCAACCCGCAGGAAGGTCATGAGCTGTATTGCGCGGGTCACCTCATGCAAGCAGCTGTTGCGCACGCCCGAAGCACCGGGGACAGCAGGCTGCTGACCGTCGCGCGGCGCTGTGCTGACCACATCGATGCACTGTTCGGGCCGGGGCGGGCGCCGTACGTCGAAGGCCACCCCGAGATCGAGATGGCGTTGGTCGAGTTGTACCGGGTGACCGGCGAGCGCCGGTACCTGGATCTCAGTTGCCATTTCATCGACCAGCGCGGGCACGGCTGGCTCGGCGCGGGCAGCTTCGGGTCGTCGTATTTCCAGGACCACACGCCGATCCGTGAGGCCGGGACGGTCACCGGTCACGCGGTTCGTGCGTTGTACCTGGCCGCCGGCGTGACCGACGTCTACACCGAGACGGGCGACAGCAGCCTGCTGACGGCGATGACCCGGCAGTGGGAGGACATGGTCGACGGAAAGATGTACCTCACGGGCGGGGTCGGATCGCGGCACAAGGACGAAGCGTTCGGCGAACCTTACGAGCTGCCGCCTGACCGCGCGTACTGCGAAACCTGCGCGGCAATATCGAGCGTCATGTGGTCATGGCGCATGTTGCTCGCCACGGGCGAGGCGCGCTTCGCGGAGCTCATCGAACGGACGCTGTACAACGGCTTCGCGGCGGCTACCTCCCTCGACGGGCGGAAGTACTTCTACGTCAATCCCCTGCAGACGCGTTCCAAGGAGGCGACCGGCCCCGACCACCGCGGGTCGGGCCAGCGGGAGCCGTGGTACCGCTGTGCGTGCTGTCCGCCGAACATCATGAGGCTCGTCTCGTCGCTGAGCCACTACCTCGCGACGGTCGACGAGGGGGGTATCCAGCTGCACCAGTACACGTCCTGCACCGTCAGTGCGGGGGCCGACGGCCCGACCGTGCGGGTCGAGACCGACTACCCGCGGGAAGGGCGCGTGTCGATCGTCGTCGAGAACAGTCCGGCCGGCGAATGGACCCTCTCGCTGCGCGTGCCTTCTTGGTCGCCACGCATGTCACTCGCCGTCAACGGCGAAGCGGTCGCCGTTGCAACCGACGCTTCGACCGGCTACGTCTCGCTGCGCCGCGGCTGGGTCGCCGGAGACGCGGTCTCGGTCGACCTCGACTTGTCACCTCGTCTGCTCGCGCCGCACCACCGCGTCGATGCGGTGCGTGGCTGCGTCGCCATCGAGCGCGGCCCACTCGTGTACTGCCTGGAAGCGACTGACCTTCCCGCTGGTGTCGAGCTCGCCGACGTAGCTGTGCAGCGCAGCGCCGAGCTGACTGCAGTATCCCGACCGGACTTGTTCGGTGGGGTGACCGTCGTTGAGTTTCCGGGGCTGGCACGTACGCGTGACGGGTCGCTGTACGACGGCGCGCACCGACCGGACGCGGTCACATCGCGCCCCGTTCGGCTGACCGCCATCCCCTACTACGCATGGGCCAACCGGGAAGCCGGCCCCATGCGCGTCTGGATCCCGGAGGCCTGACCAAGACGGTGATCAGGCGGCGTGGCCGGCGGCCGAACTGCGCACGTCGAGACCATCCTCGCCGCGGTCGACGACGATCTCGTCGCCATCTCTGATGTCACCGGCGATGATCTTGCGCGCCAACTGGTCACCGATCGCGGTCGACACCAGCCGTCGCAGCGGCCGCGCCCCGTAGATCGGGTCGTAGCCGATGTCGGACAGCCAATCGCGCGCGGCCGCAGTGACCTGCAAGGTGAGCCGGCGATCGGCGAGCCGTTCGGCCAGCCGGTCGACTTGGATGTCGACGATCTGCGCGAGCTGCACGCGGGTGAGCGAGTCGAACACCACGACGTCATCGAGACGGTTGAGGAACTCCGGCTTGAAGTGCTCGCGGACGACGGCGAGCACGTGCTCGTGCCGTTGGTCCGGTGAGAGCAGGGGGTCGGCAATGTAGTGCGAGCCGAGGTTGCTCGTCATGATCAGGATCGCATTGCGGAAGTCAACCGTGCGTCCGTGACCGTCGGTGAGGCGCCCGTCGTCGAGCACTTGCAGCAGTACGTCGAACACGTCGCTGTGTGCTTTCTCGACCTCGTCGAGCAGTACGACGGTATAGGGCCGACGACGTACCGCCTCGGTCAGCTGGCCGCCCTCGTCGTAACCGACGTAGCCAGGCGGCGCACCGACCAGCCGGGCCACGGTGTGCTTCTCGCCGTACTCGCTCATGTCGATGCGCACCAGCGCGCGCTCGTCGTCGAACAGGAAGCTGGCCAGCGCCTTTGCCAGCTCGGTCTTGCCCACGCCGGTCGGGCCGAGGAAGAGGAATGAACCTGTCGGCCGATCGGGGTCGGAGATGCCGGCCCGGGCGCGGCGTACGGCGTCGCTGACGGTTCGTACAGCGTTGGTCTGCCCGACGACGCGCTTGCCCAGCTCGTCCTCCATCCGCAACAGCTTGGCTGTCTCACCTTCGAGCAACCGGGATACCGGGATACCCGTCCAGGCGCCGACGACATCGGCGACGTCGTCCGCGCCGACCTCCTCCTTGAGCATGGCGCCCTCGGTCTGCGTCGAGGTGAGCTTCGTCTGCGCCGCTTCGAGTTCCTTCTCGAGCGCCGGGAGAACGCCGTACCGCAGCTCCGCGGCACGGTTCAGGTCACCGTCGCGTTCCGCGCGCTCGAACTCGCCGCGCGTCTGCTCGAGCCGCTCTTTGATGTGGCGCTGCTCGTCGATGATGTCCTTCTCGCCCTGCCATCTCGCCGTGAGCGCACCGAGCTCTTCGCGGCGCTCGGCCAACTCGCGTTCGAGGCGCTGCAACCGTTCAGCCGATGCGGCGTCGGTCTCCTTCTGCAACGCAGCGCGCTCGATCTCGAGCCGTCGTACGACACGCTCGACCTCGTCGATCTCGGTCGGTCGCGAGTCGATCTCCATGCGCAGACGAGACGCCGCCTCGTCGATGAGGTCGATCGCCTTGTCCGGCATGAAGCGGCCCGTCAGATAGCGGTCGGACAGCGCCGCCGCTGCGACGAGTGCGGTGTCGGTGATGCGCACGCCGTGGTGGACCTCGTAGCGCTCCTTGAGGCCGCGCAGGATGCCGATGGTGTCCTCGACGCTCGGCTCGCCGACCATGACGGGCTGGAAGCGCCGCTCAAGAGCGGCGTCCTTCTCGATGTGCTTGCGGTATTCGTCGAGCGTCGTCGCGCCGACCATGCGCAGCTCGCCGCGCGCCAGCAGCGGCTTGAGCATGTTGCTGGCGTCCATCGATCCTTCGGCTGCGCCTGCACCGACCACCGTGTGCAGCTCGTCGATGAAGGTGACGACCTGGCCGTCGCTGTCCTGGATCTCTTTGAGTACCGCCTTGAGTCGCTCCTCGAACTCACCGCGGTACTTCGCACCGGCGACCATCGAGGCAAGGTCGAGTGCGATCAATCGCTTGTCCCGCAAGGATTCCGGCACGTCGCCGGCGACCATCCGCAAGGCCAGCCCCTCGACGATCGCGGTCTTTCCGACACCGGGTTCGCCGATCAGCACGGGGTTGTTCTTGGTACGACGCGCGAGCACCTGCACAACTCGTCGAATCTCGGCGTCGCGCCCGATGACGGGATCGAGCTTGCCCTTGCGGGCCTCCTGCGTGAGGTCGCGGCCGTACTTCTCCAATGCTTGGTACGTCGACTCGGGATCCTGCGAGCTGACCCGTGCGCTGCCGCGGACCTCCGCGACCGCCTTGAGCAGCGCATCCTCGGTCGCACCGCTGTCGCGCAGCAGGCCAGCCACGTCGCCGCCGTCGGCCGCCAGTCCGAGCAGGAGGTGCTCGGTCGACACGTAGTCGTCGCCGAGCTTCGACGCACGCGCCTGCGCCGTCTCGAAGACGCGCGAGACACCGCGGGACAGCGATGGTGCCGCCGTCGTCGCGCCAAACGCCTTGGGGCTGCGGGCGAGCAGCTGCTCGGCGGTGCTCCGCACGATCTCCGGATCGGCACCCGCAGCACGCAGGATCGGCGCCGAGATGCCCTCGGGTTGCGCCAGC
>JBDSAK010000005.1:0-15369 GCA_039922195.1 Mycobacteriales bacterium | reverse complement strand
CCCGGCATTCCGTCGTCCCGATGTTGAGCATCTCGAGTACGCCGCCGACCGGCGAAGTCTGGCCCGGGACGGGCGGCGCAAAGAGCGCCCGCATCTCGAGGTCGGCCGGTGCGCAGGCCGTCGGCTGGTTCGGAGTTGCCGAAGGCGGGGGAACAGCGGCCGCCGGTGACGAAGATCCGGTGCCAACGGCGATCGGCGAGCTCGAGCTCGAGGCCGCCGGCGTGGCGCGCAAGTCGGCTGATCCCGAGCCGCAGGCGGATATCGGCCAGATCAGGGCGACCAGGAGCGGCGCCGTACGTCTGGCGTGTCCTGCGTGGCGTCCCTGCACACCGAGTGGGACGCACCGGCGGATGGCTTCGTTGCACGCCGCCGGCGGTGGGCCCTGGGGGCTCGACGGCTAAGCTGCCACCGCCGCCGAAAACAGGGGCGGTAGCGCCCCTAGTAGGAGTGGTCGTGTCCGAAGCTGTGCTCGCGTCATTGCTCACGGCGGCGCGCTTGGTCGAGCCGGGGGAGCTGCCCTCGGTCGTCGATGATCACGCCCGAATGCTCGGCGCGAGTGCGAGCGCGCTGTACCTCGTCGACCGCGAGCAACTCACCCTCTGCCAGATGGGCGACGAGTCCTCACGCGTCCCGATCGAAGGCACTATCGCCGGCCGCGTCTTTGCCACCGAGGAAATCTTCTGGTCCGAGGCTGACACCATCTCCCGGCTGTGGGTCCCGGTCCGCGATGGGATCGAGCGACTCGGCGTTCTCTCGCTGGAATTCGGCGGCCGTGACGACGCGATCGAACCGGCGTGTGCCGCCTTCGCGTCTCTCGTCGCCGAACTCGTCGTGACCCGTGGCATGTACGGCGACGCGATGGAGTGCACGCGCCGCACCCACCAGATGACGATCGCGGCCGAGGTCCAGTGGGGGATGCTGCCGCCGGGGACGTTCGGCACCAGCCGCGTGACGATCAGCGGCGCGGTCGAACCGGCGTACGAGATCGGTGGCGACGCGTTCGATTACGCGATGAACGGCGATCACCTGCACTTCTGCTTGCTCGACGGAATGGGGCATGGGCTCAATGCCGCGATGCTGGTCGCCGTGGCGCTCGCGACGTACCGCAATGCGCGCCGCGCGCGCATGCACCTGGGCGAAACTGCGATCTCCATCGACGGTGTCGTCACCGGTCAGTACGACGGCGACCGCTTCGTCACCGGACTTCTCGGCGAACTCGACTGCGTGACGGGCGAGCTGCACTTCATCAACGCGGGACACCCGGCGCCCTTGCTGATCCGCCGCGGTCGAGTCGTCAAGGAACTCAGTGCTGCTCCGCTGTTGCCCTTCGGCTTCGGTGACGCGCAGCTTGCTGCGTCGACCGAATGCCTCGAGCCCGGCGACCGGGTGCTCATCTATACCGACGGCGTGGTCGAGGCGCGTCGTGACGACGGTGAGTTCTTCGGCGAGCATCGCCTCATCGACTTCATCGAACGCGAGTCGGCAAGTGGGCAGTCATCGCCGGAGATCCTGCGACGGCTCACCACCGCGGTGTTGTCACACCAGGCCGGAGCGCTGCAGGACGACAGCACGTTGCTGCTCGTCGACTGGCTGGGCATGCCGCATGTCAGCTTGTCCTCACCCGGTGTGTAACCGGCGTTCGGCGTCGCGGTCGAAGTTGGTGTACGGCGGAAATGCCGCCGACACCCGCCTCTAGGAGGCAACCGTGTACGCCTTCGTCATCCTGCTCGGCCTGGGTCTTGGACTCGGCGTCGTGGTCCAGGTTCTCGCGGAGGTGCTGCCTTTTGAGGCACCCAAAGCATTGACTCGGACCGTCACCGCCGCTCTCGCCGTCGGCCTCGCGTGGAGCCTCGACTACTCAGTCTTCGAGGTCTTCGGGCAGTCACTGCGTGAGCAGTGGATGCACCCGGTCGCGACCGGCATCGTCCTGACCGCCGTAGCTGACCTGACCCGCGAGTTCGCGACATTGCTGTCGGGCTACTCGCGAAAGACGGTCGAGGAGTCCCGCGAGATCGAGTCGCGCATACCGCGCGCCGCGTAACACCGTAAGCACAGCGCCCCCGCAACCTCTCGAGGTTGCGGGGGCGCTGTCGCGTCCTAGGCCCGCTAGCGCGCGGTCGACTTCTTGTACTTGCGGACCGCGAGCGGAATGAAAACCGCGAGAATCGTGAATGACCAGATCAGCGACATGTACGCCGGATGCGTCGTCGCGAAGTTGCCGGTCGGCCGCCCGCCGTCACTGTTGCCGAACAGGTCACGAGCCGCGGAGACGACGCAGGTGACGGGGCTCCACTCGGCGATGACCTGCAGGAACTTGGGCAGTGTCTTGAGCGGAACGAACGTGTTGGCGATGAATGTCAGCGGAAACACCCAGAGGAAGCCCGCGTTGTTGGCGACCTCGACGCTGCGCACCGACAGGCCGATGAGTGCGGAGATCCAAGAGAGCGAATACGCGAACAGCAGCAGCAACGCGTACGCAGCAACCGCCTTGGCGAAACCGTTGTGGATCCTCCAGCCGACGACCAGCCCGCACAGACTCATCACGATCACGACGATGACGTTGCCGAGCAGGTCACTCGTGGTGCGCCCGATGAGTACGGCGGCTCGCGACATCGGCAGCGAACGGAATCGGTCGACCATGCCTTTCTGCATGTCGTCGGCCAGCCCCGTGGCTGTGATCGTTGATCCGAAGCCGAGTGTTTGCGCGAAGATGCCCGCCATCAGGAACTCTCTGTAGTTGCCGTTTTCGACGGCGATCGCGCCGCCGAAAACATAGGCGAACAGCAGGACGAACATGATCGGCTGGATGGTCGTGAAGACAAGCAGGTCGGGCACCCGCTTGATCTTGATCAGGTTGCGTTTGGTGATGACCATGCCGTCGCGCACCCCCGCAGCTACCGCACTCATGCCTGCTCCCCTTCGGTGGTGTCGCGGCCGGTGAGCGAGAGGAACACGTCGTCGAGCGTCGGCCGGTGAATGCCGACGTCAACGACTTTGACGCCGACCTCGTCGAGCTGCCGGAGCGCCTCGATCAAGACCGGTGGGCCACCAGAAACCGCAACCGACACGGCGCGCGAGTAGCCCTCGGACTTCGGTTCGGCGAGCCCGACCCCGCGGAGTACGTCGACCGCGAGCGGGACCTCGGCATCCGTCGAGACGGTCACTTCGAGTCGTTCGCCGCCCAGCTGGCTCTTCAGCTCGTCCGCGGTTCCGAGAGCGATGACCTTGCCCCGGTCGATCACCGCGATTCGGTCGGCCAGCCGGTCCGCTTCCTCGAGGTACTGGGTCGTGAGCAGCAGCGTCGTACCGCCGCGCACGAGCTCGCCGATGACTTCCCACATCTCCATCCGGCTGCGCGGGTCGAGTCCCGTCGTCGGCTCGTCGAGAAAGAGCACCTTCGGCTCGCCGACTAGGCTGCCGGCGAGGTCGAGTCGCCGGCGCATCCCGCCGGAGTAGGTCTTCGCCGGCCGATTGGCTGATTCGACGAGGTCGAAGCGTTCGAGCAGTTCGGTGGCTCGCGCGCGGGCCTTCGTCCGGCCGAGTTGGTAGAGCCGGCCGACCATGTCGAGGTTTTCGAAGCCGGTCAGGTTTTCGTCGACGGCGGCGTACTGCCCGGACAGGCCGATGACCTCGCGCAGCCGCGCGCCGTCACGGCGTACGTCGAACCCCGCGACGGTCGCCTCACCCGAGTCGGCCGGTAGGAGTGTGGTGAGCACCCGGACGGCGGTGGTCTTGCCGGCACCGTTGGGCCCGAGCAGCGCCATGATGGTGCCCTCCGGCACCAGCAGGTCCAGGCCGTCGAGCGCCTTCACCGATCCGTAATGCTTCACCAAGCCGGCGGCGACGATCGCATCAGGCATGCTTGACCCTTCCCCGGAAGACTCGGACATGGTTGCTAGCGCTCAGTTACTCGGCAACTGCTTAACAGAACGCAACGACAAACACGCCGCTTAGACTTTGGATCGTGAAGATCTCCGAGTTTTGGCGGCGAATGGAAAAACGCTTCGGCGCGCGGTACGCCGCGTCCGTCGCCCAGGACCTGGTGATCTCGCAGCTCGGCGGGCGCACGGTGCTGGCGGCGCTCGCGGACGGAATCGCGCCGAAGGACATTTGGACCGCAGTGTGCGAGGCGGCCGAAGTGCCGGTCGCCGACCGGCACTGACTAGTCAGGAGCGATGCAATGCCCGACCAGGTGACCAAGACCGATGATGAGTGGCGCGCAGAGCTCTCACGCGAGGAATACGCGGTCCTGCGCCGGGCCGGCACCGAGCCGGCGTTCAGCGGCGCGTTGCTCGAAGAGCACCGCGAAGGCGTGTACCGATGCCGCGCCTGCGGCAACGAGTTGTTCCGCTCGACGACGAAGTTCGAGTCGCACTGTGGCTGGCCGAGCTTTTACGCGCCGAAAGCCGAGGACGCCGTACGGCAGATCGTTGACAACTCCCATGGCATGCGCCGTGTCGAGGTGCGGTGCGCAGCGTGCGACTCGCATCTTGGCCACATCTTTGACGACGCGCCGCAGACCCCGACCGGAGACCGTTACTGCATGAACTCCGTGTCGCTCAGCTTCGAGCCGGACGCGTCGGCGTCACCCGCCTAGCTCGGTTCGCGAGGTCGCCACCCTGGCCGCCGACGGCCATCCGTGCGCGGCCAGCCGAACCTGTCGGCGTGTCGAGCCTGTTCGAACAGGTGTTCGTGTACCGTTCTTTTCGGCGCAGTTGTCCCCAGTCTTCGACTCGGCCCCCTGCGTTGTCGGACCCCCGTCCTACGGTGGAATCCGACCTCGTAACCGATCGACACAGTCTGGGGATTTCACATGGCGATGGACCGCGAAAAGGCGCTCGACGCGGCACTGGCGCAGATCGAGAAGGCACACGGCAAGGGCGCCGTGATGCGGCTGGGCGACGACACGCGGGCCCCGATCGCCGTCATTCCGACTGGGTCCATCGCCCTCGACGTGGCACTGGGCATCGGCGGCCTTCCCCGCGGCCGAATCGTCGAGATCTACGGCCCGGAGTCCTCCGGCAAGACGACGGTGGCGCTGCACGCGGTCGCGCAGGCACAGGCGCTCGGCGGCATCGCCGCATTCATCGATGCCGAGCACGCCCTCGACCCTGACTACGCCAAGGCGCTCGGCGTCGACACCGATGCACTCCTGGTGTCGCAGCCGGACACCGGGGAGCAGGCGCTCGAAATCATGGACATGCTGATTCGCTCGGGGGCGCTCGACATCATCGTCGTCGACTCCGTCGCCGCGCTCGTGCCCCGCGCCGAGATCGAGGGCGAGATGGGCGATTCGTTCGTCGGTCTGCAGGCGCGATTGATGAGCCAGGCGATGCGCAAGATCACCGGTGCGCTGAGCCACTCCAACACGACCGCCGTCTTCATCAACCAGCTGCGCGAGAAGATCGGCGTGATGTTCGGCTGCTTGTCCTACAACACGCGGGTCACCCTCGCCGACGGCACGCAGGAGAAGATCGGCAAGATCGTCAACCAGAAGCTGCCGCTCGAGGTGTTGTCCTATGACCCGGAGCTCGGCGCCGTCGTGCCGAAGAAGATCGTCAACTGGTTCGACAACGGCGTCACCGAGGAGTTCCTCCAGTTCACCGTCGCGCGTCCCGGCGGCAACGGCCGCGCCCAGATGGCGCTGACCAGCAACCACCTCGTTCGTACGCCGGGCGGCTGGCGCGAGGCCGGCGAGATCAATGCTGGTGACCGGGTGATGCTCGCGCAGGCGCATCGTCTCAGCGATCAACAGTGGCAGGTCATCCTGGGTGGACTCATGGGCGATGGCGCGTTGTCGCCGAGCCGCACTCCCGGCAGCCTCGGCACCCGGTTCCGGATGGGTCATGGCGCGAAGCAGGTCGACTATCTCGACTGGAAGGCGTCGCTGTTCGGCAACATCGCGCAGACGAGGTCGACCAACGCGCGAGGTGCGTCGTTCGTCGACCTCACGCCGCTTCCCGAGCTCGCCGAGCTTCGGCAGGCCGTCTACATCGCCGGCAAGAAGATGTTGTCCTACGACTACCTCAAGGGGCTGACGCCGCTGTCGCTGGCGATCTGGTACATGGACGACGGCGGGTTCACCGAGCGCGCGAAGAGTTTGCAGGAGCGGACGAAGGACGGCAGCGGCCGGTCCGAGATCTGCATCGAGGCGCTGAGCGAAGGTTCCCGGGATCGGCTGGTCGAACATCTCGCCGGCGCGTTCGACCTGCACCCGCGACTGCACCTGCGTGGCACGGCGCGGAACGCGACTCTGACGTTCGGCAAGGACGAGACCGCCAAGCTGCACGAGCTGATCGCGCCCTACGTCCACCCGTCGATGGACTACAAGCTGCTCGAGCGGTTCCGCAACCGGTTCGCTCTCGAGCCGCAGTTCGCCGATGTGCGGATGCTGCCGGTGCCCGCGCCGGTACTCGATGTGCGCGTCAAGCCGAAGACCCGCTCGATGCACCGCTTCGACATCGAGGTCGAGGGATCGCACAACTACCTGGCCGACGGCATCATCGTGCACAACTCGCCTGAGACGACCACCGGTGGCAAGGCGCTGAAGTTCTACGCCTCGATCCGCCTCGACGTCCGCCGCATCGAGACGCTGAAGGACGGCGCCGATGCGGTCGGCAACCGCACCCGCGTCAAGGTCGTGAAGAACAAGTGCGCTCCCCCCTTCAAGCAGGCGGAGTTCGACATCGTTTATGGCCAGGGCATCTCGCGCGAGGGCTCGCTCATCGACGTCGGCGTCGAGCAGAGCATCATCCGCAAGAGCGGCGCCTGGTACACCTACGAGGGTGACCAGCTCGGGCAGGGCAAGGAGAACGCCCGCACCTTCCTGAAGGACAATCCCGATCTCGCCAACGAGATCGAGAAGCGCATCAAGGAGAAGCTGGGCGTCGGACCGCAGCTCGACGCCGAGGCCGTCATCACCTTGCCCGCACAGGTCCCGGCGCCGGTCGACTTCTGACGGTGATGTCGAGGCGGCAGAGCCGCAAGCTGGCAGCGCCGGACGCCGACGAGGCCGGCCCGGATGCCGATCCCCACGCGGTGGCGAGGGCGATCTGTCTCCGGCTCCTCACTTCTCGCGCCCGCACCCGTAGCGAGCTGGCGACGGCACTTCGGAAGCGCGACGTTCCTGAAGACGTCGCGGCGTCGGTACTCGACCGGTTCGGCCAGCTGGGGTTCATCGATGACGAAGCGTTCGCCCACGCCTGGGTCGCGTCGCGACAGGCTGGGCGGGGCCTGGCCGGCCGGGCATTGGCCCAAGAACTCCGTCAGCGCGGGGTTGCCGACGATGTCGCTCGGGCTGCGATCGGCACCATGGATCCCGATGCGGAGACGGCAAAGGCTAGGGAGCTGGTAGGCCGCCGACTGGCCGCGATGTCCAGTGTCCCGACCGAGGCTCGCTACCGTCGATTGACCGGAATGCTGGCCAGGAAGGGTTACCCCGGCGCTCTGGCGTCGCGGGTCGTCAAAGAGGCGCTCGCCGGTCACCTTCCCGAGCAGCTAGACGACGGTGGCGTGATCGAAGGGTGAGGAGTCGCCTGGCTGCGTCGCCGACGTACCCGACGGCGCTCCGTTACTTGACCGTGACCTTCCCGTGACCTAGCCTTACCGCCGGGTGAGCAATACCGAACCGATTTCCACTCCTCGCATTCATATATGTACCGCTACGTTCTTCACGTTCGACGGCGGGCCGGGCGCTTGACGGTCGGTCCTTATGGTCGTCTCCCGGGGTTCTTGCGGCCCTGGCTGCTGTCACGGCTCGGCTTCGCTCACCCCGCGTTCCGGCTCCGCCTGTTGGGCGGCGCCGTCGGTGCTGTCGAAGGGAGCGGACATGCCTCTCCTCATCGCCGCCGTGATCGTCGTGGTTGCGGCTCTCGCGTACGTGATCGGTCGCAAGGCATCCGGCGGGCCGGCGACCGTACCGGCGCCGTCAGCGCTCGATACCGCTGCGGCTCGCCAGGCGGACCAGGCGCGAAGCGAACTGGCGGAGCGTGATGCGCTGGCGCATGTCCGCGCCGAAGATGACGTCGCGGCGCTGCGGGAAGACGCCGAGCGCGATGTAGCCACGCTGCGCGCCCGCGCGCAGACCGACGCCGACGAGCTCGGCCGGCAGGCGCGATCCGCCGCCGAAGCCGAGGTGCGCGCGCAACGGACCGACATCGAAGCTCGCGAGCAGCGCCTGACGCAGCGCGAGGAGCGGCTGGCGGAGCGCGAGGCCCGCCTGGACGCGGAGCAGCGCCGAGTTGAAGAGCGTGACCGCGAACTTTTCGAGGTCGAAGCCGGAATCGGGCGGCAGCGCGCCGAGCTGATCGACCTCGAGGAGGAGCGCCGCCTCACCCTGGAGCGGGTCGCCGGACTGACGTCCGCCGACGCCAAGGCCGAGCTGGTCAAGGCGATCGAAAACCAGGCGAAGCGGGAAGCCGTGCTGATCGTCCGCGACATCGAAGCGGATGCGAAGGAAACCGGCGACGAACGCGCCCGCAAAATCGTCACGCTCGCCATCCAGCGCGTCGCGAGCGAGCAGACCGCGGAGAGCGTTGTCAGCGTGTTGCACCTGCCCAGCGATGACATGAAGGGCCGGATCATCGGCCGCGAAGGCCGCAACATCCGCGCCTACGAGTCGGTCACCGGCGTCAACCTCATCATCGACGACACCCCCGAGGCGGTGCTGCTCTCCTGCTTCGACCCGGTACGCCGGGAGGTCGGCCGGCTCACCCTCGAGAAGCTGGTCCTCGACGGCCGCATCCACCCGCAGCGCATCGAGGAGATGCACGAGCGGAGCAAGGCTGAGGTGGAGCAGATCGTCATTCGGGCCGGTGAGGACGCGCTCGTCGAGGTCGGCATCACTGATATGCATCCCGAGCTCATCAACCTGCTCGGCCGGCTCAAGTACCGGACGTCGTACGGCCAGAACGTGCTGCGCCACCTCATCGAAGCCGCGCACATTGCGGGGGTCATGGCGGCGGAGCTCAAGCTACCGATCGCACTGGTCAAGCGGTGCACGTTGCTGCACGACCTCGGCAAGGCGCTGACGCACGAGGTCGAGGGCAGCCATGCGCTGATCGGCGCCGAGATCGCGCGTAAGTACGGCGAGCACGAGGACGTCGCGCACGCGATCGAGGCGCACCACGGCGAGGTCGAACTGCGGACTGTCGAGGCGGTGCTGACGCAAGCCGCCGATGCGATCTCGGGTGGGCGTCCGGGTGCTCGCCGCGAGAGCCTCGAGCACTACGTGAAGCGGCTCGAGCGGATCGAAGAGATCGCGTCCAGCCAGCCAGGCGTCGACAAGGTGTTCGCCATGCAGGCCGGGCGGGAGATCCGGGTGATGGTGCAGCCCGACCAGATCGACGACATCCAGGCGCAGGTGGTCGCGCGGGACATCGCCAAGCAGATCGAGGACGAGCTGACCTATCCAGGCCAGATCCGCGTCACCGTCGTCCGCGAGTCGCGCGCCACGGAGTACGCGAAGTAGTCGCTAGTCCTTCAGGCGCAGATCGAGCGCGGTGCGGGCCAGCTCCGGCCACTCGTCGACGTTCGCATCGGGTACGACGATCCAATTGCCCATCGCCGGGCGGTCCTTGCGCGGCGCGAACACGTGCGCGCCGGGAAGCGCCAGAGCGGCGTCGTACGCCTCGCCGGTCATGCGAAAGACCAGCGAGTCGCCGTGCTCGAAGCAGAACACCTTGCGGGCCGGGGTCTTCAAGCCGTGGTGGCCGAAGATCATCCCCCTGCTCGCACCCTGCGCGGACAGCTCATCCGCGAGGTCGTCGAGTTCCTGCCGTGCGCGCGTGAGCTCAGTCATGGCAGCGAAGGTACTACTCGCCTCGGACAGTTCGGGTCTGGCGGCGCAGAAGCTGCGTGCGGGCAGCCGCATCGCCGGGACCGGATCGTTCGGTGAGCCTGGTCGCAACGGCGGCCCGGTGCTCAGCGTCGACGTTCCCGCCGTACTTGAACTTGCCGCGCAGCTCGCGCGGCCGAAGCACCAGCCCGCGGATGCCCGGCAGCTTCGACGTGTGCTGTTGGGGGTCGGGCAGCGCTGGCTCGAGCGCTGCGAGTTGCGTGCGGAGTACGCCGAGCAGGTCCGGACCGTCGACGATCGTCACGTCGCAGAACGCCTGCACCGCCGCGTAGTACGTCGTCGGTACGCCGGCACCCGGGTCTTCGTCGCCGATCGCTTTCCACTGGCCGGGGATGTAGGCCCAGTCGCCGGCGACCGAGAGCACCGCCACCGGATGCTCGGCCAAGGCAGCCCACACCGGGTTGGGGCTGGCCAGGTGCAACACGATCGAACGCTCGTGAACGACGTACTGCGTCGGTACGACGACCGGGAACTCGCGGCCGGCCCCCGGCGCGATGAGATGCCCGAATGCCTGCGTGGCAAGGAAATCCCAGCATTCCTCGTCGCTACGGGCGGCGTCCGGCGCAGGGATGAACATGCCCCTTGATAGCACGGCGGGGCGAGCCGGCACTTCGGAATATCGGGTCTCGAGGCTGACAAGATCACCAGTGGCGTTCTGCCCACGAAAGATGTCCAGAACGCTACTCGTGATCTTGCTTTCGTCGGACCGCTGCGGACGGTGCGACAGTTCCCGGTCCGCGACCGGGACGTCGTCCCTTCTTGACATGTGACCAATTGGTCACCTATCTTGGTCACGTGAGATTGCAGCCGTCGGATGACCAGGTGTTCAAGGCACTGGCCGACCCCACTCGCCGGTTGCTGCTCGACCAGCTCTTCGAGCGCGACGGCCGCACGCTCACCGAGCTCGAGTCGGGGCTGGACATGACGCGATTCGGCGTGATGAAGCACTTGGGGGTACTTGAGGACGCCGGCCTCATCATCACGCGCAAGTCCGGCCGGGAGAAGTTGCACTTTCTCAACCCGGTCCCGATCCGCTTGATCCACGACCGGTGGATCGACAAGTACACCGAGCGCCAGATCTCCGCGCTCGCCGATCTGAAAACCAAGCTGGAGGGCACGACATGAGCGCAACAACACTGAGCACCACGCAGGTCTACCGGGTCTACATCAAGGCGACCGCGGAGGCGATCTGGACCGCGATCACCGACCCCGACTGGACCGATCGCTACGGCTACACCGGTCGCGCCCACTACGAGCTGCGCCCTGGCGGACGCTACTGGGTCAACCCCGGCGCGGAGTTCCGGGCGGAGGCCGAGCGGCGCGGCAACATCCTGGCCGACGTCATCATCGACGGTGAAGTTCTGGAGGCTGATCCGCCACGCAAGCTGGTCACCACGTTTCGCATGCTGATGGACGAGCAGATGGCGGCCGAGGGTTTCAGCCGGATCACTCACGAGATCAAGGAAATCCCGGGCGGGGTCTGCTCGCTGACCGTGACTCACGAGTTGGAGAACACACCGACCCTTGCGCTGCTGGTCTCCGGTGCGCAGGAGGAGTACGGCGCCGGTGGCGGACACGCGTGGGTCCTCAGCGACATCAAGAGCCTGCTCGAGACCGGCAAGTCCTTCGCCACCTGATCACTTTGACAACCCTCGAGCTGGAATCCCCGCGTGGATCCAGCTCGGGGTTTGTCAAAGTCGCGGCTCAGTGGCTCGCGACCGTGGCTTCGCCTTCTGCCGCGAGCAACGCGAGGTCTTCGGTGCCGGCCTGGATCGTGCCGGCGCCGTACCGCCGGCGCGCCCTGACCTCGAGGCGCTGGGCCAGTCGCGACAGCACGAAGTTGACCGCGACGTAGATGAGCAGGACCGCGATGTAGCTCGAGATCAGCCAGTCGCTGTCGAAGTCGGCGTTGACCTTGGCGCGGCGCAGCAACTCGTCGTACGTGACGATGTAGCCGTACGACGTGTCCTTGAGCAGGGTGACGAGCTGGCTGATCAGCGAGGGGATCATCCGCCGGAACGCCTGCGGCACCACGACCAGCCGCATCACCTGCGCGTAGGACAGGCCGATGGAGTACGCCGCCTCGGACTGTCCTCGGTCGAGCGAGAGGATGCCGGCCCGGAAGATCTCGGCCAGGACCGCGCTGTTGTAGAGCGTCAGTCCCAGCACCACCGCGGTGAACGGCGAAACGTTGAGGCTCGGGCTGATTCGCGGGAGCGCGAGGTAGGCGAAGAAGATCAGGAGCAGCACGGGGAGAGCGCGGAACACCTCGATGTACGTCGTGGCGAGCCACCGCAGCGGCGCCGTGCGCGAGAGTCTGGCCAGCGCGAGCAACGCACCGATCGTCATGGCGAGCACCATGCCGGTCAGTGCGGCGCGGACGGTCAGCAGCAGCCCTTCGGCGAAGAAGCCCCGGATGCCGCCGTCCTTGAGCCAGTCCCAGTGATCCGCGTCGAACTGTCCCTTGGCCCGAAACCGCAGCAGCGCGACGACGACGAGCAGGGCGAAGACGACGCCGCTGATCACCGATCCGATGAAGACGTTGCGCCGCGTCCGCGGCCCGGCGACGTCGTACAGCGCAGTGGTCATCGCTTGATGGCCACCCGTCGCTCGATCCGGCTCAGCACGAAGCCCGACGGCAGCGTCAGCAGCAGATAACCGATGGCGGCGCCGATCAGGATGGGCACCGGGTTGGACTCTTCGGTGTTGACATGGTCGGCGCGGAAGATGAGTTCGGGTACGGCGATGAAGCTGGCAACCGCGCTGTTCTTGATCAGCGCGATCCAGATGTTGCCGATCGGCTGCACGACGGTTCGCATGGCCTGCGGCAGGATGATCAGTCGCAGATTTTGGGTGAACGTCAGTCCGATCGATCGCGCCGCCTCTGACTGACCGAGCGCGACCGCGTTGATGCCGGAGCGCACGGTTTCGCCGAGAAACGCCCCCGTATAGAGCGAGAGCACAGCGACCGCGGCCCAGAACCGGCTCACGTCGATGTCGAGCTTCGGCAGTCCGAACCAGACGAGCAGGATCAGCACCGGGAGCGGGGAGTTGCGGAAGATGTCGACGTACGCCGTGCCGACCACCCGCGCGGGCTGGAAGGGGCTCACCCGCATCGCGGCGATGAGCAGACCGATGGCCATGGCGAGCAGGAACGACAGCACCGACAGACGGATGGTGGTGAACCACCCGTTGCCGAATTCACCGAGGTGGTCGAGGACCACGCCCATGCTGTCGCCCCTGCCCGCGCCGCCCCGCTAGTAGCGGTTGACCTTCGGCGGTTCCGGCACGTCGCTCAGGAACTTGCCCACCGTCTCCTTGTAGGCGGTCTTCCAACCGCCGCCCGTGTACGACTTCTCGAGGACGTCGTTGATGAAGTTGCGGAAGTCGGTGTCTTCCTTCTTGACGCCGATGCCATAGGGCTCGTCCGTGAACTTGTCGCCCACCAGTTCGAAGTCATCCTTGGCCTTGTCGATCAGGCCACCGAGGATCACGTCGTCGGTCGTCACCGCGTCGACCTTGTCGTTGCGCAGCTCTTCGGCACATTCGGTGTACTTCTCGAACAGCACGGGAGTCGCTTGCGGGGCCTTCTCCTTGAGGTTCTTCTCGGACGTCGAGCCCTTGACCGAGCAGACCTTCTTGCCGTCGAGGTCGGTGACCTTCTTGATGCCCTTGGGATTGCCCTTCTTGACCATCATGTCCTGGTGCGCGGTGTAGTAAGGGCCGGCGAACGCAACCAGTTCCTTGCGCTTGTCGTTGATGGTGTAGGTCGCGACGACGAAATCAACCTTGCCTTCCTGGATGAAGGGCTCTCGGTTTTTCGACACCGTCTCGACGAACTCGATGCCGCTCTCGGGAATCCCCATCTCGGCCGCTATCAACTTTGCGATCTCCACGTCGAAGCCAGCAACCTTGCCGCTGGCAGGGTCCTTCTGACCGAAGCCTGGCTGGTCGAACTTCACCCCGACCTTCACCTTCTTGGCGTCGGCGAGCTTCTTCATCGTGCTGCCAGCCTTGAGTTCGATCGTCTTCTTGTCGCCCGAGCCGCTACTCGAGTCCTTCTTCTTGTCGTCCCCACACGCGGCAGCTGCCGAGATGGTGAGTACGGCGGCCATCGCTATCGTCGAAATGCGTCGTGCACTGCGCATGTCCACTCCTTGGATCAGACTCATCCCGGCTCCTCAGTGAGCCAGGATCTTGGACAGGAAGTCTTGGGCCCGCTCGGATTCGGGACGGGTGAAGAAGTCGGCTGGGCTCGCAGTTTCGACGATCCGGCCTTCGTCCATGAAGACGACGCGGCGCGCGGCCGACCGGGCAAAGCCCATCTCGTGCGTCACGACGATCATGGTCATGCCCGAGGAGGCGAGCTCGACCATCACGTCGAGCACCTCTTTGATCATTTCCGGGTCGAGCGCCGACGTGGGCTCGTCGAAGAGCATCACTTTGGGTTCCATGGCGAGCGCCCGCGCGATCGCGACGCGCTGCTGCTGGCCACCGGACAACTCGGCCGGGAAGCGGTCGGCCTTGTCCGCGATGCCGACCCGCTCAAGAAGCTCGCGGCCGCGCTTTTCCGCCTCGGCCTTCGGGATCTTGCGGGCCTTGATCGGGCCGAGCGTGACGTTCTGCAGCACGGTCTTGTGAGCGAAGAGGTTGAACGACTGGAAGACCATTCCGACGTCGGCGCGGAGCTTCGCGAGGTCGCGACCCTCCTCGGGCAGCGGTACGCCGTCGATGCGGATCTCGCCGGAGGTGACGGTCTCGAGCCGGTTGATGCACCGGCACAGCGTCGACTTGCCGGAGCCGGACGGCCCGATGACGACGACGACCTCGCCGCGCTCGACCTCTAGGTCGATGTCGTGGAGCACCTGCACGTCGCCGAAGTGCTTGTTGACGCCGGTGAGCAACACAAGCGGGTTGTCGGCCACGGGCTCCGTCCCTGGAACGTAGGCGATATGCGCACCGTATCCCGATTTGGCGATCTTGCGGCTCGCCGCAACACGACCGTTATCCGCGGGTACCCGCCGGGCGGACGCGCCGCGCTCACACTCGCGCCGGTCTGGGCACACACGAACAGGCCCCTCCCGTGGCGGGAGGGGCCTGTTCGGCGCGGTAGCTACTTCGGGTAGTAGCGGTAGCTACTTCGTGTAGTAGCGGCCGACTTCGCTGCGGTAGTCGTCGTTGCGGTCCTGCATTTCGTCGAAGTCCGGTGCGCTCTTGACCTGGTCCTTCGTGCAGCTGATACGCACGGTCCGGTTGTTGAGGTCGATGGTGTCGACGACACCAGCCGGCAGCAGCCGCTTCTTGCCGAAGATCCACGGTCCGGTGTCGACGACGATCGAGGATGCGCCGGCTTCGTACGAAGCTTCGTCTATTTTGCCGATGCTGCCGTCTCGCGCCTCGACCGAGAACCCGGTCAAATCGGTCGATCGGGCGTCGGAGTCGGCGCGCGACGACGGATCGGTCATCGTGGCGAACGTGTCGTCCCGGTACGTCCACATGTTGGTCATTTGGAT
>JBDSAK010000004.1:0-2818 GCA_039922195.1 Mycobacteriales bacterium | reverse complement strand
GGATGAGTCGTGGAGGTGCCATGTCCGAGCAGCCGCTCGGGAAGGCACTGCTCGCCGGGCGCTACCGGCTGCAGAACGTCGTCGCCACGGGTCCGTGCACGACCCTGTGGCATTCGCGCGACGAGGTGCTGGCTCGCCCCGTCGCGATCAAGGTGCTGCACGCGCCCGGGGAGGTCCCGCGCTGCGTCGACGCGGCTGAGGCCATCGAACGCTTCACGACGTCGGCGACCTCCGTCGGCAAACTCACCCACCCGCGCATTGCCAGCACCTACGACGCCGGCGTGGACGGCGCGACGCCCTACATCGTCACTGAATGGGTCGAGGGCGAAGCACTTGCCGATGTCGTACGCCGCACCGGACCGCTCACCCCCGCGCAGTCGCACACGGTGGCCATCCAGACGGCGTCTGCCATCGCCTATGCGCACGAGAGCGGAATCCCGCATGGCGAGGTTGACGGCTTCAACGTGCTCCTCTGCGCCGACGGCAACATCAAGCTGACCGACTTCGGCGTCGCGAGCGCGCTCGCGCCCGACCGCGATGCCCGCGAACGCCGTTCGCTCGCCGGGCAGGACGTGCGCGCGGCGGCCGCGTTGCTCTACCTGTGCCTGACCGGACGGTCGGTCAACGGCGCCGAGCCCGACCTGCCCGTCGCGCCGCGGCGTGACGGCGTGCTGCTCTCCCCCCAGCAGGTGCGTGCGGGCGTCCCACGCGAACTCGACGCCGTGGTCATGCGCACACTGGGCGACGCCCGGCGTACCGGACCGCCGATCAGGGACTCCGCCGAGCTGGCGGCCGCGCTCGACGCCATCCGACCTCCCGCGCCCACCGCGCTGATCGAAGCCGACCACAGCGTCATCACCGCCGAACCCATCGAGCCTGGGGGCACCCGCCTGCTGCGCCTTGGCGCGCCGGCGGTGCTGGCCGGCGTCGTACTCGTGGCCGTGCTGATCGCCGTAGTGCTGGGCAACCGCCCGGACGATCGGCCGCCGAACCGGCCGGCCGGCGCGAGCGGCAGCGCGAGCCCCAGCTCGGACCCGAGCATCTCGACGAGCGCCGCTGCGTCGGCGGCGGCGGCCGGCTCGGCGCGGCTCGTCGTGCGCGCGGCGCGGGACTTCGACCCGCAGGGCCGGCCCAGGACCGAGAGCCCGGAGGACGTGCCGCTCGCGTACGACGGCAATGCCGCAACCTCCTGGGAGACCGACCGCTATCGCACCGCCGCGTTCGGCAATCTCAAGGAGGGTGTCGGTCTGGTCTTCGACCTCGGCCAGCCCGTCACCGTTGACGAGGTGCTCGTACAGTTCGCCGATCCGGGCGCGTCGGTCGAGGTGCGAGGTGGCGACCGGCCAGGCGATACCGCCGAAGACTTCCAGGCTCTCGCGGCGGCCACCGGCGTTGGCGACCAGGCGACGCTGCGGCCCTCGCCCGGCACTGTCCACCGCTACTGGCTCGTCTGGATCACCCGGCTGCCCGAGGTGCCAGGCGGCTTCAAGGCGCGCGTGGCCGAGGTCGCCTTCACCGGGCGAGTGCCGCGCTAGGCTCCCCGCACGGACGGCCCCAGGAGGCCCGGCTCTGAACCTCACGACCGATGTCGACGACATCGACGATGCGACGCTGCTACGCCGGCACGTGAGCGGCGACGCCGCTGCCTTCGGCGTACTCGTTGCCCGGCACCGCGACCGCGCCTGGGCTGTCGCGCTGCGCACCCTGGGCGATGCGAGCGAGGCAGAGGATGCCGTCCAGGACGCGTTCCTGTCGGCGTACCGGCAGGCCGAGCGGTTCCGTGGTGACGCACAGTTCTCCACCTGGCTGCACCGGATCGTGGTCAACGCGTGCCTCGACCGGATGCGCCGCCGCCGGGTGCGCCCGGTGGTTCCCTACGACGCGGATGCCCTTGCCGCGATCGCGGATCCGCGCGACGACATCGCGCAGCGGGAGACCGTCGTCGAGGTCACCGACGCGCTCGCCCGGCTGTCCGACGACCAGCGCATCGCGATCATCTTGGTCGACCTGCACGGCCTGTCGGTCGACGAAGCTGCCGCTGTGCTCGACGTACCGGCAGGCACCGTCAAGAGCCGGTGCCACCGCGGCCGCGCGCAGCTTGCTGTGCTGCTCGGACACCTGCGGCCGGAACGATTGCAGACCAATAGCGCAGTTCCGGGAACTTCTTCCCTTCCACCGACATCCAACTAGCGTCCCCGACGAGCGAGAGCGAGGCATGAGCGAGCATCCGCCATCAGCTGACCGGCCCAGCGGGCCGGCCGGTTCCGGCCACCCCGAGATCGATGAACTGGCGTCGTACGTCGCCGGTGATTCGGGCGTGGCCGGGCTTGCTGCGCTGCGCGCTCACCTGGCCGATTGCGCCGACTGCATCGCCGACGTCGCCGCGCTCCGGCGGGCGGACGACGAGGTGCAGCAACTGGTCCTCCCGGTGATGCCCGCCGACGTCGCGGCGCGCCTCGACCGGGCGATCGAGGCGGCACGCTCCGGAGCGAGCGCGGCCTCGAACGTCCTTCCGTTGCAGCGCAAGCGCAGCTCGGCCGGCTGGGCGACCGGCGCTGCGGCCGCCGCGGTCGTCGGACTCCTGGGCGCCATCACCATCGGCGCGCTCAACGGTTCGCGCAGCGACGACAAGGACGCGCCGGCGGCCGCCAGCGCGAAGGCCACAGTTGCCAGCGCAAGCGGTGCGGTCTACGCCACCGGTACCGACTACACACCCGAACGCCTCGGCGCGCAGGTCAAGAACCTGCTCTTGGTTCCGGCTCCCCCGCAGGACGCCAGCCGGGAGGCGGCGGGCGCACCAGCCGCGGCGGCCGGGGAG
>JBDSAK010000003.1:0-2875 GCA_039922195.1 Mycobacteriales bacterium | reverse complement strand
GTACCAGCGCCGGTCCAGGGCCAGGCTCACGTTCAGCGCCGGCGTCGCGAGGCTTGCCGACAGTGCAGCGCAGCAGGCAGAACTGATGGAGTACGCCGATCGCGCGTTGTACGCCGCAAAGGACGCGGGTGGCGGTCGCACGTCGATCTACACATGACCGCTGACCTCTTCGGCACTGTGGCGTCGGTCAACGCCAGCGGCAAGCACACGATGTCGAAGCCAATTCGTCCGTCTATCAGGCTCGTTGCGGGGCTAGGCGTCGAAGGCGATGCGCACGCCGGTGCGACGGTCAAGCACCGGTCGCGCGTTCGCCAGGATCCGACGCAGCCGAACTTGCGACAAGTGCATCTTGTCGCGTGCGAACTGCTCGACGAGCTGCACGGCTACGGGTTCGACATCGGCGCCGGGGTGATCGGCGAGAACATCACGACGCTCGGTGTGGACCTCCTCGCGCTCCCGCGGGGCGCGCGCCTGCGGCTCGGGTCGCAAGCCCTCATCGAGGTGACCGGCCTGCGCACCCCGTGCGTGCAACTCGACGGCATCCGGCCGGGATTGATGAAGACGCTCATGGGCCGCGACGCGAACGGCGACGTCGTGCGGCGCGCGGGGATCATGGCGGTCGTCGTGACCAGCGGCGAGGTCTTCCCCGGCAACGCGATCGAGGTCTGGCTGCCCGCCCAGCCGCACCAGCCCCTGCAGCCCGTCTAGCCCGTCCCGTCCCAGGCGGTGATCCAGTCCGCCCTCACCCGGCAGTACGCCCCCTACCGGCCGATGCTCGAACGTGCGCGAGTCGGCCGTAGACTCGCGCCCCGATATGACTCCCCTCACCGCCGCGCGCCGCTGCGCGCTCGTCCTGCTTGCCCTGGGTGCCTCGGTCACGCTCGCCGTACCTGCCGAGGCCGCTACCGCCGAACCCAACACGGTCAACATCGTCCAGGTGGTCGGCGTCATCGACCCGGCGTACGCCGACTACATCGCCGACGAGATCCGCTACTCCAACGAGCGCGGCCACCTTGCCGTCCTGCTCCGGCTCGACTCGCCCGGCTCGATGAAGATCGACGACGCAAAGCTTCTCGAACTCGTCGGCAGCTCGGCGGTGCCGGTCGCGACGTGGATCGGGCCGAACGACGCGAAGGCGAGCGGCCTCGCCGCCGTCATGCACAACGTGGCTCCGATCCGGATGCGCAGCAACGACGCAAGCCTCGGCGCGGTGCTGCCGCTGCAGCCGGGTGGGGCGCGTCGTCAGGGGGGTCGTCCCACGACCGTCGAGGAACTCGGCGTCTTGATGGCTACGGGGAATGTGCAGCCGGTCGCGGAAGTACCCGCTGCGACGCTGCCGGAGGCGGTGCGCGCCCTCGACGGAAAGGTTGTGGACGGCACAACTCTGCGTGTCGACGCCACCCAGGTCACTGTCAGGTTTGCGACACCCGGGCTCCTCCGCCGGGTGCGGCACAGCCTGATCGCTCCGACGCTGGTCTACCTGTTGCTGCTCGCTGGTGTGTTCATGCTGGTCTTCGAGTCGTTCCAGCCCGGCTTCGGACCGGCCGGGTACGCCGGCATCTTGACCGTCGCGCTGGCGGCGTACGGCCTGGCCGGGCTGCCGGCGAATCCGCCGTTCCTCGCAATCCTGGTCATCGGACTGCTGGCCATGACGTACGACGTCGCGCGCAACGCCCTGTCGCTGCCGACCTGGCTCGGAGTTGCCGCGTTCACCGTCGGCTCTGTCTTCCTGTTCCACTCGCGTGGTCCGGCGATGCGGCTGCCGATCCTGGCGGTCCTGATCGGCGTACTCAGCTCGCTGGTCTTCTTTGCGGTCGTGATGACCGTCGTGCTTCGTGCCCTGCGCGGGCAGTCAGCCGAGATGGGCCAAGCCCTGCTCGGGCGCATCGGCGAGGTGCGTAGCACGCTCAATCCGCAGGGCCATGTGCTGATCGAGGGCGCGCTGTGGCGCGCTCGCGCGATTGAGTGGGACGGCCCGGTCGACACCGGCACTAGGGTGCAGGTGACCGGCGTGGACCCGGAGGCTCTGATCCTCGACGTGGAGCCTGTCCCAGCCGACTAGGGAGAAGTTCGTGGACGCGTTGCTCTTCATCGGCGCGGCAGTGTTCCTGCTGCTACTCATCGCCATCGCGATGGGTTTGCGCATCGTGCAGCAGTACGAACGCGGCGTCGTCTTCCGCCTGGGCCGCGTCACAGGTCATGTCCGCGAGCCCGGTCTGCGCGTGATCATTCCGGTGGTCGACCGCATGGTGAAGGTCAACATGCAGACCGTCACCATGGGCGTGCCGGCGCAGGAAGGCATCACCCGCGACAACGTGACGCTGCGCGTCGATGCTGTCGTCTACTTCCGCGTTGTCGACGCCATCAAGGCGATCGTCAACGTCCAGAACTATCTGTACGCCGTCAGTCAGGTCGCGCAGACCTCGCTGCGGTCGGTCATCGGGCAGAGCGACCTCGACGATGTCTTGAGCGAGCGCGAGCGCATCAACGCGCAACTCCAGTTGATCATCGACGCCCCGACCGAAGGGCCGTGGGGCATCAAGATCGAACGCGTCGAGGTCAAGGACGTGCAACTGCCCGAGTCGATGAAGCGGTCGATGTCCAGGCAGGCCGAGGCCGAGCGCGAACGGCGTGCCCGCATCATCGCCGCCGATGGTGAATTCCAGGCCTCGCAAAAGCTCGCGCAGGCCGCGCGCACGATGAGCGACGACCCCGCCGCCCTTCAGCTGCGCTTGCTGCAGACCGTCGTCGAGGTCGCGGCCGAGAAGAACTCCACGCTCGTCATGCCGTTCCCGGTCGAGCTGTTGCGATTCCTGGACAAGGCCGTACCGACCGCCAAGGACCAGCGGCCCGATCTGCCCGGCGGGCCGACCGT
>JBDSAK010000002.1:0-7397 GCA_039922195.1 Mycobacteriales bacterium | reverse complement strand
ACTCGCCGTTCTTGAGCCAGCGCCGGACCTTGGCCGCGGCCTTCGGGTGAAACGACAGCCGGGCGACCGACCCGTTGTACGGCACCTTCAGCACGCCGCCGGAGCTGACGACGTACGCCGGCAGGCTAGTGCCGTCGTCCTCGACCGGAGTCAGGACCGAGACCGTGTGGCCGAGCAGCTGCAGGGTCTCCGCGAGGTCACGAACATGCGCCTGTACGCCGCCCGGGACGTCCCAGGCGTAGGGGCAGACGAGACCGACCCTCATGCGCGGTTCTGGATCGCTGGGCGGTCAGCCAGCCACAGCGGCTGCAGCATGTGCCAGTCCTGCGGATGCGCGGCAATGCCTTCCTCGAAGGCCTGCGCGATCTGCTGCGTCATCGCCTTGATCGGCCCACCGGGCGGTCGAGTGGCCGGCGGCTCGATCGCATGGATCTTGATCCCCCAGCCCCCGTCGCGGAACCACAGCGTCGCGGCGACACAGACCGCGCCCGTTCGCAGGGCAAGGGCCGCCGGACCACCGGGGAACGTCGTCGGCTCGCCGAAGAAGTCGACCTCGATCCCGTTGCCCGCGAGGTCGCGGTCGGCGACCAGGAACACTGTTCCGCCGCCCTTGAGTCGCTCGGTCATCGTCGCGAGCGGCGACTGCTTGTCGCCGGTGAGGGCGAGAACCTCCATGCCCAGGGACTCCCGAAACGCCACGAATCTGTCGTAGAGGCGCTCGGGCCTGAGCCGCTCGGCAACGGTGGTGAAGGGCATGCCGGTGCCGGTCGCCCAGGCGCCGGCAGCGTCCCAGTTACCCAGATGCGGCAGCGCGAGGACGCATCCGCGCCCGGACGCCACGGCGTCGCGCAACAGGTGCTCGTCGACGCACACCGTGCGACTCACCAGGTCGCCCCGCGACATGACCGGGAGGCGGAACACTTCGATCCAGTAACGCATGTATGAGCGCATCGCCGCGCGCAGCAGCCGGTCCAACTCCGTTGCCGCGGCGTCGGCGCCGATCACCCGGCGAAGATTTTTCTCGAGCTGCCGCACTCCGCGGCCACGCCGGCGTACAGCGACCGTTGCTGCGCCGCGGCCGAGCGCCATCGCGAGCCGCTCGGGCATCGCCTTGACCAGCGCCCAGCCAGCCGCATAGACGAAGTAGGTGAGGCGTTCGATCACCGAGGTTCCACGGCGAGAACCTGCCGGCGTACGGCGGCGAGGCGCTGCCCGATCGTGACGACGCTGGCGGCCGCGAGGAACCACAGCGCCGCCGCCAGGATGTAGGGAACATCGAGCCCGGCGAGGCCGGTGCCGACGAGCACGATGATGAGCCGCTCGGCACGTTCGGCGAATCCCACGTTGCAGGTGAGGCCCAGGCCTTCTGCCCGCGCCTTCACGTACGACACCAGGGCGCCGGCGAGCAGGCAGAACAACGCGAGCCCGGCCAGCCACGGCTGGTCATCCGGCGTCCGCCGGCCGAACCAGATCACCAGGGCCGCGAAGATGACGCCGTCACTGAGCCGGTCGAGGGTGGAGTCGAGCAGCGCCCCCCACGGCCCGGTCTTGCCCTGGGCGCGGGCGAGGCGGCCGTCGAGCATGTCGAACAGCACGAACACGGTGGTCACCACGACGCCCCAGAAGAGGTGGCCGCGTGCGATGAGGGCGGCCCCGGCAACGGTGCCGACTGCCCCGGCAATAGTCAGCGCATTGGGCGTGAGTCCGGTCTTGGCGAGCAGGGCGACCAGCGGGTTGACGACGATGCCGATCGGACCGCGTGCTCGCACGTTCAGCATGCACGCAGGATACCGGCGTACGGCGGTCTTGCTGTGCGTCGGCGGGCACGCCACTTGTCGGAGGCGGCCTGGAGGTGAAGCATCGATCTTCCGCACCGTCGACGCGTCAGGAGGCAATGGTGACTCATTCGCCGAGCCAGGTGAGGAATGTCGTCCTCGTCGGCCATTCCGGGGCGGGCAAGACGACGCTCGTCGAGGCGCTGCTCGTTGCGACCGGCGCGGTCACGCGCATGGGTCGCGTCGAGGACGGCACGACCGTCTCCGACTTCGACGAGGCAGAGATTCGTCAGCAGCGATCCGTCTCGCTCGCCCTGGCACCCATCGTGCACAACGCCATCAAGGTCAACCTGCTCGATGCTCCTGGCTACGCCGACTTCGTGGGCGATCTGCGGGCCGGCTTGCGGGGAGCAGATGCCGCGTTGTTCGTCGTGTCCGCGACCGATCCCATCGACGGCGCCACGAGAATGCTGTGGGAGGAGTGCGCCGGCGTGGGGATGCCCCGCGCGGTCGTCGTCACGAAGCTGGACAAGGAACGCGCAGACTTCGACGACACAGTCGTCGCCTGCCAGGAAGCCTTCGGTGAATCAGTGCTTCCGTTGTATCTGCCGATGCACGCCGATGATGGCACCGTCGCCGGACTCATCGGCCTGCTGTCGCAGCGCATCTTCGACTACTCGGAGGGCACTCGCACCGAGCGCGAACCAGATGCCGAGCATCTGCCGCTCATCGCCGAGGCTCGCAGCGCGCTCATCGAGGGCATCATCGCCGAGAGTGAAGATGAGTCCCTGATGGATCGCTATCTGAACGGTGAAGTGCTCGAGACCAAGCTGCTGGTCGACGACCTGGAGACGGCGATCGCGCGCGGCTCGTTCTATCCGGTGATGGCCACAGCTTCGCTCTCGGGTCTGGGCATGCCCGAGTTGCTCGAGGTGCTGACCAGCGCGTTCCCGACGCCGCTCGAACACCCACTGCCCGTCGTGTCTGCCCCCGACGGCTCACCACGTGATCCGCTCGCCTGCGATCCCGCCGGCCCGTTGGCGGCCGAGGTCATCAAGACAACGACGGATCCGTACGTCGGGCGCATCAGCCTGGTGCGCGTGTTCTCCGGCACGTTGCGGCCCGACATGGTCGTGCACGTCAGCGGCCATGGCCTCGCCGATCGGGGCCACGAGGATCACGATGTCGACGAGAAGGTCGGCGCACTGACCTCGCCGCTCGGCAAGACGCAGCGACCCATCACCGAAGCGGCCGCAGGTGACATCTGCGCGGTCGCCAAACTCCAGCGCGCGGAGACAGGCGACACGTTGTCGAGCAAGGACGCGCCGCTGTTGATCGAGGCGTGGCAGCTGCCCGAGGCCCTGCTGCCTGTGGCGATACAGGCCAAGACCAAATCCGACGAGGACAAGCTCGGCACGGCGCTGAATCGCATCGTGGCCGAAGACCCAGCCCTGCGACTCGAGCGCAATGTCGAGACGCATCAGATCGTCCTGTGGTGCCTGGGCGAGGCCCACGTCGACGTACTGCTCGATCGGTTGAAGTCGAAGTACGGCGTCGAGGTCGAAACCGTCGACCTGCGCATCCCGCTGCGCGAGACCTTCGCTGCCACGGCGACCGGTCACGGCCGGCACGTGAAGCAGTCCGGCGGCCACGGGCAGTTCGCGGTGTGTGACATCACCGTCGAGCCGCTGCCCTCGGGCAGCGGCTTCGAGTTCGTCGACAAGATCTTTGGCGGCTCGGTCCCCAACCAATTCATCCCGTCGGTCGAGAAGGGCATCCGCGCGCAGATGGAGCGTGGCGCCGCTGCTGGGTACCCGGTCGTCGATGTCCGCGTCACTCTCACCGATGGCAAGGCGCACTCCGTCGACTCCTCGGACATGGCGTTTCAGATGGCCGGCTCGCTCGCGCTTCGCGAGGCGGCGAAGGCCGGCAGCGTCGTACTCCTCGAGCCCGTGCTCGAGGTCAACGTGCTCGTTCCGGACGAGTTCGTCGGCGCCGTGATGAGTGATCTGTCGGGCCGGCGGGGCCGCGTCGCCGGCACCAGCCCGGTCGGTTCGGGCCGCACGTTGATCCGCGCCGAGGTCCCGGAGACCGAGGTCACGCGGTACGCCGTCGACCTGCGGTCCATGTCGCACGGCACCGGCACGTTCTCGCGTCGTTACACGCGGCACGACGCGATGCCGCACAATCTCGCGGAGAAGGTGCTCGCCGCATCGGCGCGTGCGTGACAATCGTCGGGGAGTTTTCTTGATCAGCACCAGCGCCCGAGTCGTTGCCGTCGCGGTTGCCTGCGCGGGCGTCGTACTCGCCGGTTGTTCCGATGACAAGAAGACAGCGGCACCGCCGGTGACGACGCTGACGGTGACCGCTGAGCCGGCCGACGAATCGCCGTCGCCTGACGAGTCCTTCGACGTCACGCTGGTGCCCGCGACGCCGGAGCCGACCGATACCACTTCATCGTTGTCAGCGACTGGTGCTGCGTCGAGCACGGCCCCGGCCAGCAGTGCGCCGGCCAGCAGTGCAGGAGCGACAAATCCGCCGATCGTGGCTGGTCGCGTCTTCGCATTCCTCAAGTCCGTCGACCTGACCAAGCGGACGCTGACGTACGACGAGGCGCAGTTCCTCACCGGTGACGCGGCTAAAAAGGCCGCCGCCGCTGACGGGAAGGAGCTCGACACCGACTACTACATTCGCAATGTCAACAAGCGGCTGCGGACGCTCCCCGTCAGTTCAAGCGCCGCCATCCTCGGCAGCATCGCAATGTCGGGGCAGGTCCCGCCGCAGGTCGTGACCCTGGAGCGGCTCGCCGAGTTCGTCGCCACGCCACCGGGCAAAGAAACGGGGTTCTGGGTGACCATCAAGGACAAGAAGGCGATCACCAGAGTCCAGGAGCAGTACATCCCCTAACGCGGGGTGCAACCTCAGATCCGGCCCACCTCCGCACTCACCGGTTCGCTGTGGACCCAGTGGGCGGTCCTGACCGCCCACCTCGTGCACAACGCCACGTGACTGTGGCCGCTACAGCGACCAGGCGGCGGCCAGTACGTCGCGGGTGTCGGCGAGCAGCTCCGGCAGGACCTTCGTGTGGCCGACGACGGGCATGAAGTTGGTGTCGCCGCCCCAGCGCGGTACGACGTGCTGGTGCAGGTGCGCGGCGATGCCGGCACCCGCGACCACCCCGACGTTGAAGCCGATGTTGAAGCCCTGCGCTCCGCTCACGGATCGCAGTGCCGCCAGCGCCGCTCGCGTGAACGCGTGCGTCTCCGCGGCCTCGGCATTGCCGAGTTCGGTGTAGTCGGCGATGTGCCGGTACGGCACCACCATCAGGTGGCCGGAGTTGTACGGATACAGGTTGAGCACGGCGTAGACATGCTCGCCGCGGGCGATGACCAGTCCATCGCGGTCATCCATCGCCGGGATCTCGCAGAACGGGCAGCCGGGGTCGTCGTGATTGCGCTTGATGTACGCCATCCGGTGCGGCGTCCAGAGCCGCTGGAAGCCGTCCGGCGTACCGACGCCCTCTTGTGCTTCGGGGTCAGCCATCAGTCGGCAACTCGGCCGCCAACTCGGGGGCGAACACATGCGGGTCCACCTGACGCTCGCCGATCACGCGCACGATCTCCGCGATCGCCTCGTCGACAGGTACGCCGCGCCGCTCGACCCCATTGCGGTAGCGGAAACTGACGGCGCCCGCCTCGATGTCGCGGTCACCGGCCACGAGCATGAACGGGACCTTCTGGCCCTGCGCCTTGCGGATCTTGTTCTGCATGCGGTCGTCGGACGCATCGACCTCCGCGCGGACATGTGCTGCCTGCAGCTTGGTGACAATGCCGGCGAGGTAGTCCTCGTGTCGCTCAGCAATCGGGATGCACAGCGCCTGCACGGGTGAGAGCCACGGCGGCATGGCACCGGCGTAGTGCTCGAGCAGTACGCCGAAGAACCGCTCGATCGAGCCGAACAGCGCGCGGTGCAGCATCACGGGGCGCTGTCGGGTGCCATCGGCCGCTTGGTACTCGAGGTCGAAACGCTCGGGAAAGTTGAAGTCGACCTGGATCGTCGACATCTGCCAGGTCCGGCCGATCGCGTCTTTGGCCTGCACCGAGATCTTCGGGCCGTAGAACGCCGCACCACCTGGGTCGGGCACGAGATCGAGACCGGATGCGTCGGCAGCGGCCTGCAACGCGGCAGTTGCTTCGTCCCATTGCGCCTGCTCGCCGATGAACTTGTCGCTGTCGTCGCGGGTCGAGAGCTCGAGATAGAAGTCGGTCAACCCGAAGTCGCGGAGCAGCCCGAGAACGAAGTCGAGTACGCCGCGGATCTCCTCTCCCATGGCCTCGCGGGTCGTGAAGATGTGCGAGTCGTCCATGGTCAAGCCGCGCACGCGAGTCAGGCCGTGTACGACGCCGGACTTCTCGTAGCGGTAGACCGTGCCGAACTCGAAGAACCGCAATGGGAGCTCGCGATAACTGCGGCCGCGCGCCTTGTAGATCAGGATGTGGAACGGGCAGTTCATCGGCTTGAGGTAGTAGTTGGCGCCCTCGAACTCCATCGGCGGGAACATCGTGTCCGCGTAGTGCGGCAGGTGCCCGGACCGCAGGAAAAGGTCTTCCTTGGTGATGTGCGGGGTGTTGACGAACGAATAGCCGGCTTCGTCGTGACGCAGGCGTGAGTAGTTCTCCATCTCGCGGCGGATGATGCCGCCCTTGGGATGGAAGACCGCCAGCCCGGACCCGATCTCGTCCGGGAAGCTGAACAGGTCGAGTTCGGCGCCGAGTTTGCGATGGTCGCGGCGCTCGGCCTCCTCGATCCGGTGCAGGTGCGCCTCCAGCGCCTCCTTGCTCTCCCACGCGGTGCCGTAGATTCGCTGCAACTGCTGGTTTTTCTCGTCACCCCGCCAGTACGCCGCCGCCGTACGCATGAGCTTGAACGCCGGAATCGCCTTGGTGTTGGGCAGGTGCGGACCGCGGCACAGGTCGGTCCACGCATCGTCGTTGTCGTAGACGGTGAGTTCGGCCGGGTCCGCATCGACGGCCTCGTCGCCGTGCACGTGACCGGCGGACGCCCGCTCGATGACTTCCAGTTTGTAGGGCTGGTCCTTGAAGAGCGCTTCCGCCTCGTCGCGGGTGACGACGCGCCGCGAGAATCGCTGATTGGCCTTGATGATCTCGCGCATCCGCTTCTCGACGCGCTCGACGTCCTCTGGCGTGAACGGCTTCTCGACCTCGAAGTCGTAGTAGAAGCCGTCCTGCACCGGCGGGCCGATGGCCCACTTCGAACCCGGGAACAAGTCGGTCACCGCTTGGGCCATGACATGCGCAGTCGAGTGGCGGAGCACTTCGCGGCCCTCGGCCGAGTCGATCGCGACAGCAGTCAGCTCGTCGCCGTCGCGCGGGCTCCAGGACAGATCGTGCAGGTCGCCGTTCGCATCCTTGACCAGGATCGCCCGCTGGCCGCCCTCCTTGAGGACGCCACCCGCCGTCGTACCCTCGGCCACCGCGATGGGTGAGCCGTCGAGGGTCAGGCGAATGTCAGTCACAGAAATCTCCCGGGGAGAGTTGGCACGGTCGGCCGATGATAACGACGCGACGTCCCGGAGCCGGAACGAGATAACGCAGCTCGCGG
>JBDSAK010000001.1:0-3537 GCA_039922195.1 Mycobacteriales bacterium | reverse complement strand
AGCCGGCGCCCGTCGCGCTGTCCCGGCCCCGGTATCGTCCCCACCCTTTTGCCGCGCGCATGGTGTGCGCGCGATACAGTCAGCGCGTCCCGGGAGGGGACCGTCCTACCGGGTCCGAACGAGGGAGAGTTCGCATGCTTGGCCGTGCCGTCGTCGCCGTTGTGGTGGGGACCGTCTGCGTGCACTTGGGGGCATCTGCCCGGCTGCCGACGGGCGCAGCGATGCCGGCGCACTGGTGGCGGCTCCTGCGGCGGTGTCGGCCGACGGGCAGGCGCGCCTGAAGGCGGCCGTGCGCCGTCTGCGTGGAGCGGTGCGCTTTGAGACCAACGCCGGACAGCTCCACAATGCGGTTGATTGCGTCGGTCGTGGCGTCGGCTACGCGGTGTCGCTGTCGGAGCGCGGCGCGTCGATCAGGCTGCAGCGTGCGGGCGCAGATGCGCTCGTGCGGATGGCGCTGCTCGGCGCCAGCGGTGGTGCTCGAGGAGCGGGCGTGGGCGCCGCGGCAGGGCGCAGCAACTACCTGACAGGGTCGGACCCGCGCAAGTGGACGCGCGATGTCGCGTTGTTCGAGCGCGTGAGGTACGACGCCGTGTATCCAGGCATCGACATGGTCTATCGCGGGACCGGCGAGCTGCTGGAGTACGACTTCCTCGTGGCCCCGGGTGCGGATCCCGGTCGCATCGCGCTGCGCTTCGCGGGAGGGCGGGTGTCGCTCGCCCGCAACGGCGACCTGCTGGTTTCAGCTCCGGGTGGCACGCTGCGCGAGAAGCGTCCGTACGCCTACCAGCGCGTCGACGGCGTGACCCGCCGCATCGAGAGCCGCTTCGTGCTGGGACCTCGCCGGCGCGTGACGTTCGAGCTGGGCGACTACGACCGCTCGAGGCAACTCGTGATCGACCCGAGCTCGTCTACTCGACGTACGTCGGCGGCGGCGCCACGACCGACGGTGGCGGCACGAACGACGTGTTCGTCGCCAAGCTCAACGCGGCCGGCAACGCCCTGGTCTACTCGACGTATCTCGGCGGCAGCGGAAACGATCGCGCACGGGGCATCGCGCTCGACTCCGCCGGCGCGCCGTACGTCGCCGGCTACACCGCTTCGACGAACTTCCCGACGGCGAACGCCATCCAGGCCACCAACGGGGGCGGCGACGACGCGTTCGTCGCCACGCTCAACGCGGCCGGCTCGGCGTTGTCGTTCTCCACGTATCTGGGTTCCACCGCTGCGGAGGGGGCCGATGCCGTGGCGTTCAGCCAGGGCACCGGCGACGCCTACGTCACAGGCAGCACAGCCTCGTCCGCCTTTCCCGCCACCGGCGGTGCGCTGCAGACGACGTTTGCGGTAAGTGCCGTCAACACCCAGGACGCCTTCGTATCGCGCGTGAAGGGTGACGGCTCGGCGCTCGTGTACTCGACGTTCCTCGGGGGCGGGGCCCGCGACAACGGGCTCGGGATCGCCGCCGATGCCTCGGGTGCGGCGTACGTCACGGGGACGACCAACTCCGACAACTTCCCGACGCAGGCGCCGCTGCAGGGCACGCGCAGATCGCTGACCAACGTCGACGACGCGTTCGTGACGAAGCTCAGCGCGGCGGGCTCGGCGGCCGTCTACTCGACGTACTTCGGCGGGCTGCAGGCCGATCAGGGCAGCGCGATCGCCGTCGACGGGAGCGGTGCCGCCTACGTCAGCGGCGTCGCCGACTCCTCCTCGGACTTCCCGCTCGTGGCGACGATCGGCCTGCCGGCCGGAAACCAGGACGTGCTGATCGCGAAGTTCAACGCGTCCGGGTCGGCGCTGGCGTATTCGTCGCTACTGGGCGGAAGCGACGGAGACCTGGGGTACGCCATCGCCGTCGATGGCGCCGGCAACGCGTACGTCGCCGGGCAGGCCAACGCCTACACCGCACCGCCGGGCAACTTCCCGACGACCCCGGGTGCGTTCCAGACAGCGGCACCCGGAGGCGCTGAGGCCTTCGTCGCGAAGATCGCGACCGCGCCCGGCTCGCCGTTGGTCACGTCGCTGCGTACGCGCAGCGGTCCTGCGAGAGGTGGGACGCCGGTGACGATCATCGGGACCGGGCTGAGCGGTGCGACCGCAGTGCGGTTCGGCGGCACGCCCGCGACGAGCTTCGAAGTGCAGTCGGCCACCACGATCCGCGCCATCAGCCCGGCGCATGACGCCGGCAGGGTGAAGGTGACGGTCACGACGCCGGGCGGCGTGACGCCCCCCAACCCCGCCGCGACGTTCGAGTTCGCCGAAGGCCAGTGGCTGCAGACCGGCTCGCTCAACGACACGCACTTCTCTGCGCCGCTGGTCCAGCTCGCCGATGGGCGGGTCCTGCTGGCCAGCGGCATTTCGGCGCGCGTCGGTCCGGCCACCGGCTCGTCGGAGGTCTACAACCCCATGACGCGCGCGTGGGCGAAGACCGCGGACATCGGCACGCCGCGTCACACGCACACCGCGACGCTGCTCGGCGGCCCGGCCTGCCGCAGCGCCTCCCAGCCGGCCTATTGCGGCAAGGTGCTCGTGGCCGGCGGCTATCCGCTCGGCGTGCCGGGCAACCAGCCCGTGCTCGCGACCGCCGAGCTGTTCGACCCGACGGCCGGGACCTGGGCGAACACCGGCTCGATGAACGTCCGGCGCGCGCTGCATCCCGCGATCCTGCTCGACGGTGCCCCCTGCCGCGGGGCGTCGCCGCCCGGATATTGCGGCAAGGTGCTCGTCGTCGGCGGGCCGACGTGCGACCAGCCGTCGCCGGCCACCTGCCCGACCACGCGAACCAGTGCCGCGGAGCTGTACGACCCCGCCACGGGCACGTGGACGCCGACCGGCGCGATGCTCAGGCAGCGCAGCAACCTCGACCTGGCGATGCTGCCTGACGGGACCGTCCTCGCCGCCGGCGGCTTTCGGCACGGAGGCCGCGACGACGTCGGAGATCTATGACCCTGCGACGGCTGCGTGGCAGACGGCCGGGACGTTGCGGTCGCGGACGCGGGCCAGCGCCGCCGTGCTGGACGACGGCCGCGTGCTCTATACGAGCGGCTTCGGCGCCGACAACACGTCGGACATCTTCAACCCCGCCAGCGGGACGTTCTCGCCCGCCGCCAACATGACCATCTCCTATCGCTTCAACTACAACTACGCGAAGCTGCCTCGGGCAAGGTGCTCTTCGGCGGCGGCGGCACCGGAGGCGAGACCTCCGAGGCGTATGACCCGGTGGCGAACGAGTGGGTCTCGACCGGCCTGCTGAACGTCTCGCGCGGCTACTCGGGAGACGGCATCACGTCGCCCACCGTGGTCCTCTCGAGTGAGCCGGACAGGTTCGCCGCCGACGCGAGCGAGTGCGGCAACGACTGCGGGAAGGTCCTGCTGGCGGGGCATACCGACGACAGGAGCGCCGAGCTGTACACGCCGCCGCCGATCGTCCACGCGATCGACAAGTGCACCGGCCCCGCCGGGACCTCGGTGAAGGTCATCGGCCAGGGCTTCACGCATAACGTGCGGGCGGTGCTGTTCGGCACGACGCCGGCGTCGAGT